>JBOFQC010000819.1:0-5313 GCA_051660725.1 Thermoguttaceae bacterium | reverse complement strand
TATTCCGCACAGCCAAAAAATCCACAGTTCCCAGCTACTGTGTGATTCTTCCGTTGAAGTGGAAATCATGAATACCGGAGCGTCACGGTCATACGCGACTTCAGCCGCCACGCAGTCTTTTCGTTCCCGCGCCTGACCGATAACGTAAATCGGCTGGTGCAACGTGATTCCCTTTTCCGAAAAACAACGTCGGCCCGTTGAGTTTGAGATACCGGTTTCAGGCCCTTTTCCGTAATAAAGCGGGTCTCTCGTGGTTACCGTTTCGTTGAAAATTGAATTTGCGTGAATCTCCGCGTTTTCTGGATTTATCCGGACGATTCCGCACTCGTCTTTCAGGTAGAACAGGTCCGTTTCGCCCCCCGATGCAACTGTTTTCCAACCGCTTTCCGTTCTGGTTCTTGTCTGCGGTTTGCCGTCTTTGTCATGGTACGTTTCCGTGACCGTGCGCGACCAGTGTTCTTGCACACTCCAGGAATACCAGACGCACTTTTTTTCGGCAAGAAAGCTCGTGTGCGGATTTTCTGACTCGGCTGTTCCTTTCAGTTCAACCAATCCGATAAAAACCCCAAGCGTTTTGGAAGTCGGCAAATCTTCGAAAAGCCGATTTCTTTTAAGCGACCTGAACGAAAACCAAAAAAGTAAAAATGACAGTCCAATTAACAAAAACGGCATTTATTGACCTGCGCGAAAAATTAGTGCTGGTTTATTGAGGTGAAACGCACGAGTTCATTGTTCGTGTAATAATGAATAATCAAGAATATAGCAATTGTATGATAGAATTTTACTTGCGCCTACCTTACCCGCCAAGTGACGTTGGCGGCTCGCTACATTATTATTCGCTGATGTCTCTTGGACGCAAATCAATTTTTGTCGTACAACCGTGAGATGATAATTGTTGCGGTGAGCATAATCAAGGCACCGCAACTCTGCATAACTGTAAAGGTGTCATGATGAAAAATCACTCCAAACATAACCGCGAAGATCGGTTCGCAAGACATGATAAATGCCGCAACAGTGGTGTCGAGCCGTTTTTGTGCGTATGTTTGCAGTAAGAAACACAAACTGCTGCATATTACACCGCAGATAATTATTCCGCCCCAAACCGACTTTGTCGGATACGCAAACGGTTCTGTGAAAAACGCGAAAACGCCGGATAATACCGCAACCACTGCAAGCAGAACAAAAGTCATTGCAACCGAGCTTGTTTCTTTTCCAGTCCGTCCAAGTAGTGCGACCTGAACTCCAAACGCAACGGCACACAGCAACGAGTAAAACTCGCCAGTACCGGACGAAAGCGAAGTCATATCACCCCCGGCCAAAATGCCCAACCCGATCAACGCAATTGGAACAATGCACCAAACTTTTACCGGAACCCGAACCTTGAAAAATAACTGGTTGAAAAGAATCGCAAACACAAGAAACAGACTCGTGAGCAGTCCACTCATCGAAGCCGTCGTGTACCGTAATCCAAGCGTTTGCCAATAAAAACCGAGAAAAAGCGCAATTCCAATCAACCCACCCTGCCAAACGGTTTTACGGTTCAACTTTGTGGCGGCAAACGGCAAAAGAACAGCCGCACCAATTGTGAACCGCAGCATTAAAAAAGAGAAAACGCCGTATCCGCTGACGGAATCTTTTACGATTACAAATGTTGCGCCCCAAAAAATCGTCGCAAAAACGAGCGAAAATATTGCAATCGTTCTCTGTTTCATTTAGCTTCGCAAAACTCCTTTGCCGGATATTACGAGGACGGTTTTTCAACCGTCCCCATAATTATACTTACTTCACTGTTTGTGGACTTAGGCCCCACTTTACTGAGCAGTATACACAAGATTTGTATAAAATCCAGAGTAAAACGATAACTAAAACACTCCAGCCGAGCAATTTTCCACGTGTGATACTGTCATAAGCCGTACTACTGGCAGAAAGTTCAGCTTCACCTTGCGGCGATGTGAAAACGTACTTGAAACCGACGACTTCAAGCGGCGGTAATTCAACGTCAAGGCTGGCAAACCGCTGAGAAATCGGGGACAAAGTGGTTTTCGACAACAGAATTGCGTCTTCGTACAATACCTGCTCACCCGATGAAGGTAAATCAGTAATTTCGAAGAGGTCTGCGGCAACCATTTGACCATCCTCCACATTCATGTCCGCTTTCATGTCCGAGCTTGCTCGCTTAGCCGATCTATTCGCATCAGACGTACCGCCAGCTTCTCTCTTTGCTCGAGTTGATAGTTCTGCAGGACGTTCTCCACTTTCGGGGGGCATTCCCATACCGGGCCGCCAAGCATTTTCGTCGGGTTGCCATGATGAATCGGTGTCACCCCTCCCCATGGTGCCACTCATTCCACCGCCCATCATACCTCCGCCCATGCCGCCCATGCCGCCCATGCCGCCGGCAAAACCGCCGCTTGGGGCTCTCATGCCAACGACCGTGTTGTCGGCATTCATGCTTCCGCCCGGGCCACTCATTGCATAACCCTCGACGCTTGCAGATTGTGCGTTGGTACGTGCTCTGCCGGAATTGTTATTGTTGTCACCAAATACCATTTGGCCGTTCGCCACTTGCATTTGTCGAGCGTTTTGCACCATGTTGCTCTGCACTTGCGATTGATTTGCAGAATACTCCTGTTGCTCTGCCAATTTTTTTAAACTTTCCGTGGAGCTATTTTTTTTCGGTTCGGGAATTGTCATATTTAAGGAAAAAGCAGATTTACTAGTATCTGCGTTTGGCAGTGGATCCGCTGCAAAATCCGTTGCAGGATCACATGCATCCGCCAACATTCCACTCATATCCGAAAGTTGATTGTTGAGGTTGTCGTTATTGTTGTTGCGGTTATCCAGTCCGTTGCTGTCCAACCATTTGGCGTCAAAATTATTAATACTGGTCTGAGATTGAGAAATTTCAAGAACAGGTTTGCCGTGTGCTACTTGATTACTTAAAGAGTTATTTAACACCCTTTGTTCCGCTTTCGCATCCGCCTCGATAATCGCATTTTTCGCTTTTCTGTTATCCTGCGATTCAAACTTCTGCTGCAGCATTGCCGTGTTCGAGGATTGGGCTTTATTATTGCTGTTAGGAAAATAATTCTGTTGTTGCGTTGGTGGCAACGTCGTCTGTGGTATTTGTATCTGTTGCTGATCAGCCATTCTACTTGGTTGACTTTGTGCAGATAAATACCCTTTTCGCCCTTTTTTCTTGCTCTCAAATAGCATTATGTTGCTATTTGCTCTAAAATTCTCGAACGGATTTTGCGAATCAGTTATTCCTTGCAGTTTCCCAATCATCTTGCGATTGTACTCTTCTTCCTGCTCACGAATAGCGTCCGAATTAGCAAGTCGTAATGTTCCGTCAAAGTTGTACCAATAATGTTCGTTCGGCAAACCGAGTTCCACTGTCACTGACTCAACCGGGATATTGAGTACCTTGATAAATGGGAAATTGGTTTTCGAAAACGTACTCATGGATTCAACTTTTCCGGCGTAAACCAGTCTGACCACGCGATCAAGGTCACCGACCTCAGTTCGTATAAGCGGAATTTTAACGAAATCTGAGTCGTCCGCATTTTTGACGCCTTTCACTTTATTCGCGTCTTTGTACAGTTTTATTTCCGCATCGGACATGACACACGGTTTAATCGGTTCGCCCAAATCGCCTGTGACGCCAGATTTTTTCTGGTCCCATTCAATGGTCGAAAGATTTCTCGCGGTCCAAAGCTGTGCGTCTTTCGGAATGAAACAATCAAGATATTGTTCCTTTTTGTTATCAATCCGGTAAATCTGTTCGGCTACATAATGTCCGCCGGCATCCAGAATCAAGCGGGTTTCTGCCAATCCGATATTCGCATTGGACACGTTAACGGTGTCACGCTTAATCATTTTGAACGCAATGTTCACGTCCGTTGGTAAATTGGCTTGTTCGCCAGTTTCCTTCTGATCAATCAGGTATACGTCTGTAGCTCCAGCTCCGAGAATCTGGGCCAGATAATCCCACTGTTTGTCCTGACGGTTTATCGCTCTGACACCACTAATTTTATTACCGTCAACGACCAGTTCGTCGATTCCAAGCTGGTTTTCGAGCACGACATATTGCCTGACTGCTTTGCCGGTTATTACACCAGGAACCGCAACATTGTACTCACGGCCCGGTTCAAGCAGTCTGTCACTTTGAACAAGCACGCTCAGTTCGTTCATTACCTCTTCCTGTAATTCAAGCGTAACCAATAAACATTTGTTTTTCGAATCGCCTGGAGTCGTTTGTTCGACAATTTTTTTGGACTGTAAAAGCGGAGCACTGATTTTCGCGTTTTTCATCCAGAGCGGTAAAGTAAACTCGACTTTACGCAAGCCTCCGCCGATTATTTTGTAATCGAGCATTATAGTTTCGCTGAGCAACTGCGATTGAGTGCTTATGTTCGTTATGGTGTCACAGGTGACGTGAGCCGTTACCGGACGCAAAATAAGTTTGCTGGAGTGCGGTTGTGAGCCGTCCCCTCTGGCAAGTTCCAACTTCAAAAACGGTATCTGTTCCGGCTTTAGTACAGCTAGAAACAGGCTTTTATCTGGAGACACAAACGTGTTTTTCGAGTCGTTGATTTCCTGAAGCGTAACCTCAAATGCAGGGTCAACCAGAACGCCAATTCTGTTTACGTAGTGCTGGTAACGACCAACCACTTCAATAATCGGTATTTCAATTCCGTCACCACCGAGATAAGAAACTAGTTGGGTATCTCCGGCTTTTGCGTCGCTGCTTGCATCGGTGTCACATTCGCCAAGTGTCTCTTTGGATGATGTTGGTGTCAAGTCGCCATTGAATTCAACCATTACATTTGTAGAGGAACCAGCGTACGCAATCCCTTGAGATAGACAAATTAGAATGTATTTTTGGCCACCTTCATTCATTACGGACCATTCACACGGGAACGGCGGCTCGCCTGTCTCGGTTTGTGTTAACATCGGCTTTACTGTTAGCGTTTTAACATCCAGATTATTCGGTATCAATATTTTTAGCCTGTACAAGGAACTCCCGGAAATTTGCATTATTATCTTTGATTCCAAGCTGCAAATATATTCGGACAGTTTCAGCGTTGTATATATTTCGCTCGTTACTCGCGGTTTGACTTCTTCCACGACAAAGTTTATCTTGTAGCTTCCAGACGAAAAACGAAACGCCTGAATTGCAGTGACACCAAGCGGGCTGTTACTTGCCGCGACAAATCCCGGGCTGATATCTGTTCGTGTGACACCGCTGGTGTCAAGTACTTTAATCTGGAACTTTTGACTGGCTAAAAGCATTATCTTACCAGTTTGCAT
>JBOFQC010000818.1:0-5924 GCA_051660725.1 Thermoguttaceae bacterium | reverse complement strand
GCGATTTTCGCATCCATGCGTTCATGTTCCGGCCTCCTTGCGGTTTGTTGTGAAATTAGTGAAACAATATCACATTATATCACAAGTGCCGGACTTGTTTCTATTCGTGTTTTTAACGACTTTCTTGGAAAGTACAGATAGTAATCACGTTATCATAGGAAGTACAAATTAAACAAGGAGATAACAAATGTCGACATTCAAATCGAGTATGTTTTTCGGAACGGTTGCGTTTCTGGCTTTATTTTTCTGCGGAATTTCATTTGCTACGGAAGATTCAGGAGCAAAACCCCGAGGCCGCTACCCGGAAAAAATGATCGTTAAAGTTGTAGACGAAACAGGCAAACCTATCACAAACGCATATGGCAATTACCATTTCGGAAAATATGAAAATTTCAACGTTGACGAAAACGGCGAATTCACAATTCCAATGCCGTCTGAAGAAGAACAAAAAAATATTAATTACATTTCAGCTTCTATTCAAATTGAAATGGACGGATATGGTCCGTTTATCGCACTCTTTGAATCCGCCCCTGTGATACCGGACACCTTTACCATTGTACTTAAACCGGCACAAAAAATCGGTGGTGTCATTGTCGATGAAGAAGGAAATCCCGTTAATGGCGTTAATGTTGAGCTAGTGATGGATTATGAAACATCTTATAACACATTCAGAGGCTTGGTTACAACAGTTAAAACAGTGACCGAAGCTGATGGAAAATGGTCGTTCTTTCGACTTCCGGCAACATTCAACGACTCACCTAGCATTAATCTAACGAAAGATGGTTTTTTGACGACCCGGGTCTCGGATATTCTTGCATCACACTTAAAACCTGACGCCAACGGGAGTTTTAACGAAAAACTCACAATTGAACGTGGATACACGTTTTCCGGCAAAATTGTTGATAAAAAAGGTAACCCAATCGAAGGTGCAGAGGTTCGGTTCGATACGATGTGGCATAGTACCGAACCTGTTGTTTCCAACGCAGACGGTATATTTCGCTTTGAAAATCAACCGTTAAATGCTATGCAACAAATAGTTGTAACCGCATCCGACATGGCACCACAAATGAAATTGGTCGAAATCCGCTCGAAAAACGAACCAGTCGAAATTGTCATGACACCGGGACGTAAAGTTATCTTTGAAGTTTCTGACTCTTCTGGAAAACCGATTCCGGATACAACGTTTCGAGTTAAGGAAATTGACGGTTATCGTTGCGGACATTATCTTGCGTATACTAATTCATTAAAGGAGAACAACGAAGAGCTTGACCAACAAGGTCAATTCATTTGGAATGACGCCCCTGATTTGCCGTTTGAGATGAGCTGCAATAAACAGGATTATAGCGATGTCGCTGTCAAAGTCGAACCAGAACAGGAAACGGTGCCAATAACGCTTTATCGCTCGAAAATAAAATTAAATGTTGTTGACGCCGACACTGGCGAACCTATTCCAAGGTTTAGTTTTGTAAGCCGAATGTTCGAGCAACCTGACAGCGAAAGGCCTGGTAGTTGGACGTTTCCAGAACAAGGAACTTCCGGCATGGAAACCAATATGTACGGCAGTGAATACCGTGCCTGGCAGTTTGAGATTTCGTCGCCGGGATACGAAAAACAGCAGTCCAGAAAGGTTGTTTATGGCGAGGAAAACGTCGAACTTGAAATTCGGCTTGCGAAATCTTCCGACTCACCGGAAGCGGCAACAAAAATAAACAAACCTGATCCGACGACACCAAAAAAGCCGTTGTTTCCACTCTCCGGCGCAAAAGTGTTGACACCAAATGGCGAAAAAGCGGAAAATGCAACCGTCGAAATTACTATTCAGGAGAATGTTTGCGGACCAGATGCCAAACCTGTGTTTACCAATGTAGACGGAGTTTTTATTCTTTCGGACGACCAACAGGGAATGATTGGGCCGCAAAAATTTGTTTTGAAAATCGCGCACCAAAGTGGCGTCGCTGTCGTTGATGGCGAAACGTTCCGTAAAAAACACGACTCGCAAAAAGACGTAAATGCGTCACCGATTCAGCTCATTAAATGGGGCCGAATTGAAGGAACCATACAATCAGGTAAAAAAACACTCGAAGGAACAAATATCGCGATTCGTTTGGATAAGTCAAATGGTTTACCGGTGTTACCGTCATATTATCAAGGAACGACTACGAAAAGAAACGGTAATTTCGTGTTTACCCAAGTGATGCCGGGCACGATTACTATCTCGAAAGATGTTCCAACGAGTATTAACTCCGCATGGTCATCATACTGCGGATCGGTTGAAGTTAAACCGGGCGAAACCACTGTTTGTACAATCGGCAACTCTGGACAAGCTGTTACAGGTAAAGCTGTTGCTCCAGGAAAAATCGATTACAGGAAGTACACCGCTCGAATAGTTGTAAAACCGGAAAATCTCGACGACTTACAATACCCTGAACTTCCTAAGGAATACTGGCCCGATCCGAGTCAAGATGCCCCGAACAGTTGCAACGTGAAACGCCTTGCCTGGTACAACACACCGGAAGGAAAGAAATACAAAGATAAACTGGAACTATATGGTAAAGCCGTAACTAAACTCCGATTTACCGTGCTAAACCCTGACGGTACTTTTCTATTCGACGATATTCCAGCAGGCGAATATGCGTTGTTAATATCGGAAACAGACAATTGCGGCATGGGATTTGATGTTGGCGATTGGTACGTGATGTCAACTTTTACCGTTGTAAATTTTGACGAGCCGCAAAACGCACCGCCGCTTGATCTCGGTAACTTGAATTTACTGCCAACTGATAAAAAATTGAAATGATATTTTGGTAATCGCTGAATTCCACACAAATACGAGGTATAAAATGATTCCTCCCATTTTTTTTGACAAAGTACGCTTTTTCGATTCTCGAACAAGTCTCACGCCGACCGAACGGGAGATACTCAATCGGAAAAATTATCGAGACACCAAAATTCTGGGAACTATTTTGCTTGCAATTGCCGTACTCGCGGTGTCGTTTGCCATTTTTGTTCGGTACTCCACAACGTGCTCTGAAAAAGGATTGGAATTACCAACATGCCCCAAGTGCGGAAAAGAACACCCCGCTTCAGGCAACGGCGCGGCAGGATGCGTGATGATTCTTTCGGCAATACCAATTCTCCTTTTTTGCATTGTAATTTTCAGCTATTTTGTGGAAAAAAAACGATGGAGTACAATTGATCGTTACATCGTCACAAGCCGCGGCATTTTTCACAAGATAAACAAACGCTATATCAGCAAAAAAGAAAAGCTGCATTACAAACCATGTAAGCGTGATCCAAACTGCGTTTACCGATTCGTGCCGTGGGAAAGTATAGAAAATTTCGTTGTTAAAACTGAAAAGATTGTGATTGAAACTGACACCGTTCCAGAAGTGTTAATCATTGACATGACGTTGCTGAAGGTACGTTTGCCTCCGTTTCTGAATTTTTTACTTGAGTACGTTAAAAATGCCGCACAACGAGAAACACTGCGTAAACTGAAAAACAAGATTGCCACGAAAATTATAACATACACTAATAAGGGTGAAAACGAATCACAGGTGATAGTATACATTTTTTTGGCTGTTGCTTGTGTCCCTCTAATGCTTGGTGCGTATGCCACAATTGTTCGAAGCTTTTCTCAAAATTTTGCATTAGTGATCTCGTATTTTTGCGCTGCGTTTGTCATAGTTGCGGGCGCAATTTTGCTTTGGACAATGCGGATGCAGGGGAAAATGAGCGAACAGAAATGCGCTGAAAAAATTGCCGAGTACGAACGGTTTTTGGAAATGAGCAGTTCCGAACAAGGAAATTCGCAGACCACCGACGAATTTCAGAGCGGTGAACAAAGCATAATTCTTCCACGATTCTGCGATTTTCAACAGCCGCCACGAAAGGTTGATGTTTCTGTACGCAAACGACTCTCACGCTTTTATATTGCGTTTTTCTGTGCGTTGCTTGTTATTTTTCTCTTATTTGCCAATCTTGTTTTAATTGTAAACGCTCCCAACGAAACACGGAGCGGCGTCTACTTTTTTCGGTTCGTTCCTGCAGGAAAAGGGATAATTACGCGAACTGAACCTTCCGAATCCCGCCGGGCTCCAAACGGCAATCCTGCTCCAGCGGGAAATGAGATTGTTTTTGTCACGTACACAAACTCCGCCGGCAAGCATGTGGAAGCGGAAGACCCGGTCTGGTACCGTGACGGTGCATACAAACGTGGCCAGGAAGTGGATGTACTGCGTTACCTCGGAGATGAAGAATGCGTAAGAATCGCGGCAGAAGCAGAATTTTGGGGCCAACTGTTCGAGCTTCTATTTATTATCGGCTTCTTTTTTACCGTGATACCACTTGGATGCATTGGCGTCATTATATATTTTCACATCGTCTCGAAAAAAATCTGCCGCATGCTTGCGGAATTGCCAGTGGAACGTGGAAAATTGCGTTATTCTTCGCCAAGCTCGGATATTTTACGAATAACAATCACGAGCGGAGAACGTCAATATAAGACGCTCAACTGCGAACGGCAAGGTTTGGGTTTGCTCAGATTGTCACCGTTGCTGTTCGGAGTTACGGTTCATTTCTTTCTCACAAACGACGAATCAGAAAGTTCTTTGCAAAAGAAAGTGCTTGTTTTCGAGGATTTACCGACAGACATTCAGTACGACGCAGAGAATAATCGGTTCTTCAGCGAACCGAAAAAGACATGGCTCGTCCCGGCACTGGTTACCACTTGCGTATTTTTGGTTGCCGCGATTATCGTGCGAATAGCACTTTTATTCTGACACGCAAGGGCTGTTGGGTGAACATGCATACTGTCGCTCGGCATAAATTGCATGTTTTCTAACGTAGGACATGTTTAAGATTACGGCACCAAACATTAAAAGCACGCGTACAGAGCCGACCAATTTTTGCTTGGGATATTCTCAGGAGACGGTACACTTAACGCGAAGCTAGAAACAGTAAAAAAATATAAGGAACATTTCCCACGCCCTTTCAGGGCGAGTAGTATCTGAAAAACATTTTGCGACCTTTATTTTTTTACAGTTTCTGATCTAAGATCAGCGGCTAAAAATTTTCGTACTTACTTTGTAATACCTCTTGGGTTTGACATTATTTTTTGCTAAAATGGTTTTTCTGATTTACTACGATTTACTCAGAAAACGCTGAATCTATACTGTCGCCCGGAATAAATTGCATGTTTTCAGATGTTGGGAAAACAGAGGATAATCAGCACCAAACATTGAAAAACTCGGGAAAAGAGCCGACCAACGGGAGGCGGAACACTTCACGCGAAGCGCACCGCCCATACCGGGCTCCGGTATAGGATCAGCGACTAAACAAATTGGCAAATTTACATTTGGCTGCGTATTACAATTACAAATACCCCGTAAATTCAAAAATGAAAAAACGATTATCTTTCGTATTAACTTATTGTGTTGTTTTGCTTTTAGCAAATTCAATTGCTGAAATATTTTTACATCAAAAGACACGGTATGTGTTCTCAGCAGAAAAACAGTACCCAACGAAATACGTTGACGAACTTAACCTGAGCTTGACAGAATGCGGTTGGAACAGCACGCAGGCCAGAAAATCGGTTGACGGCAACCCGATCTCGATAAACGGCAAAAAGTTTGACCGGGGAGTCGGGCATCATCCGCCGGGCTCGATTTCAATTTTAGTTCCGCCAGTTAAGGGGCGTTTCACGGCTTACGTCGGAATCGACGACGAAACGAACGGGGCCGGCCACGCCGAATTTCTCGTATACGGTGACGGAAAGTTGCTTTGGCGCAGCGATTTTCTCGTCGGTAAAGAAGATGCGAAGTTCTGCGACGTGCCGTTTGAAGGAATCACGAAACTCGTATTGAAAGTTGATGAAGGACCGGAAGGATACGGACACGATCACACCGATTGGGCGGATGCAAAAA
>JBOFQC010000817.1:0-2651 GCA_051660725.1 Thermoguttaceae bacterium | reverse complement strand
AAAAAATCTCAGCCGTTTACATCCGCACTTTGCGAACAGGGGTTGGTTCTTGCTTTTAACTCGATAATTGAAGCGGTTCAGCAGCCGAATTCACGCAGTGCCCGGGAAAATATGTCGCATGCCGCATTTTTGTCCGGCGTATGTCTGGCAAATGCAGGACTTGGCTTTGCTCACGGTGTTGCGCCGGTGCTCGGTTCATATTTCAACGTCACACATGGGGCTGCTTGTGCGCTGCTTTTGCCAATTGCGATTCGAGCAAACGCTGAAATTGCCAAACCCAAGTACGCGAAAATTGCACGACTTGTGCTTGACCAGAAAAAAATCAAAGACGCTTCCGACGAACTTTTGGTCGAAATGTTAATTGAGCGAATTACCAATATTTGCGAAAAAATTGTTATTCCGATGCGATTCGCGGATTACGGAATCACCCAGAAAGATTTTCCCCTGATTGCGAAAAACTCAAAAGGTGGTAGTATGCAAGCGAATCCTCGGACCTTTACCGACGAGGAAATTTGCGAATTATTAAGATAAGGCATTAGGCATTAGGTGGAATACCAGAATATATATCAAAAGAATATGAATACACAAAAAAAGGGATTTTTTGTTTTTCCAGCACTGATGTTTTTTGCCGTTGCGTTTGCCTGTTTTTGCGTTTCAAATATTAACGTAATTGGTGCCGAATCGTCGGACGCCAATCAAACGCAAACAGCTCCGCAGCCAACCACAAAGCAAGCGGCACAGACGCCCGAATCTGAGCAGAAACCGAAGCAGACGCAGTCGTTTTTAGACATAATACTTGCCGGCGGTGTGATCGGTTTGATAATTATTTTGTTATCAATTGTGGCACTTGCGCTTGTAATTGAGCATTTTATTTCGATTCGTGCTAGTGTGCTGATACCGCCTAGTTTTGCGGACGAAGTGGTGAAACGTTTGGCCGTTGGCAAGTGGAGCGAAGCGGCACAATTGTGCGAAACGAATCCGAGCATTTTGGCTTCAATAATCGGTGCCGGAATAAACGAACGAGAACTCGGCTGGGATTCGGTTGAAAAAACGGTTGAAGACACAACTGCGGAACACGCCGCGAGACTTTACAGAAAAACGGAATATCTCAGTTTAATCGGCAACATTGCTCCTATGCTTGGACTGCTCGGAACGGTTGTCGGCATGATTGTTGCTTTTCGTGACTTGTCGGATACCGGTGCGTATAATCGGGCTGGTGATTTGGCTCAAGGAATTTATCTCGCTTTGGTAACTACGGTTGAAGGGCTGATTGTCGCAATTCCGGCACTTAGTGCTTCCGCAATATTGAATAATCGAATTGCGTTTTTAGTTGCCGAGATGACCTATATTGCAGATCAAGTTCTGCGTCCGCTTAAAAAAGCGTTGATTTTAAGAAAAAACGTAGTCGTGAACCCGACTGGTGAGCGGGCAACAAAGTGAAAATCCTTATTGACTTAACTGGTGATTTTTGCAATACTTTGAAACGTGTGTTCGTTGACACAACTGCACGGGTTAGCAAAATCCGTGAAACCAATCCTATTTACAAGGAGACTATTTATGAAGAAAACTCTATCAATTTTTGCTTTTTGCTTGGTAGTCGTTGTCGCACTTTCCGTTGCCGTTGTCGCAAGCAATGGCGGCAATTGCCCAAAGAAAGACGGTTGCCCGAAAAAAGAAAACTGCGAAAAGAAAGACGGATGTCCGAAGAAAGATAGCTGCGAAAAGAAATGCGAGAAAAAATGTGACGGTTGCCAATGCTGCGATTCATGCAAAGGTAATTGCACCTGCACAGCAGAAAAAAAATGCTGTGACGCATGCAAGTGCGGAGATTGTCCGAAACAAGCAACCTGCGTGAAAAATTGCGATGACTGCCCGAAAAAGGATTCGTGCGAGAAAAATTGCGACGGATGCAAATGTGGTGATAATTGCCAATGCACAGCTGACAAAAAGTGCTGTGATGATTGCAAGTGTGCGAAATAGTATAAATGTTTAGCCGCTGATCCTCGATCAGCGTTTCAAACAACTTGGAAAATATAATGCGAACAGATAATTCCACAAAGCGAAACCGCAGTGTGATTTGTATTACAGTTGACGGTTTACACTCAGGTTTTATCGGTGCATACGGAAACTGTTCGATTCGGACGCCGGTTCTTGATGAGCTTGCTTCCGAATCGGCTCTTTTTGATCGGTTTTACACTGATTCGCTTGAACTTTCGGAAATATTCTCGGTTTTTACTGATGCCGAGCCGATTTCGAAGTTTTTTCTTGAAAACGGATACCGGACAATTCTGGTTACGGACGACCACGAGGTTGCGTATCATGAGTTTGCAGACGGGTTTTCCGAACACCATTTAATTGACACGCCGCAACTTGCCGAGCCGGTTGAAACGGTTGAGCAGACGCAGTTTTTCCGGATTTTAGCAACGGCAGCTGATTTAATTTCAGCTAGCAGTAACGATTCCGAGCAGGAAAAACCGTATTTTTTATGGGTTCATTTACGCGGTTTTGGCGGTGTCTGGGATTTCCCGCTTGAGCTTCGAGAAAACCAAATGGACGAAGACGACCCGACTCCGTACAGCGGAACGGTTGCTCCTTTTTACGATTACAGAGGCAAATCTTACGACGAAATCGACCCGGACGAAATCGACCCG
>JBOFQC010000816.1:0-2018 GCA_051660725.1 Thermoguttaceae bacterium | reverse complement strand
GTAATCGGTAAATGCCGGGACCCCTTTGAATCTTTCCGAGGAGTTTTTGACGCGGTTACGATCTGCGTCGCAGACGGCTACTACTTCACCGAATTTGGCTGCGTTGCCAATATCACCGCTCCCTTTACCTTCAATCCCGACCCCGGCAAACGCGATTTTACTGTTCGCAGAAGCTCTCGCTGTTTTTTGATTTCCTGCACTTAGCCAAAAACCGGCACTGGTTACGCCTGCTGTTGCCCCGGAAATTTTCAAAAAATCACGTCGTGAATGTTTGCGGTTCATTTGCATTTCTCCTGTATTAATAATGTGTTGTATAGACAATAATATACCGTCAAACGATATTTTTATACGCTTCGCGGAAAGTTCTCCGCCTCCCGTTGGTCGTCTCGATTTACCGAAAGTTTGTTGCTCTGATTGTGAAAAATTTCAAAAAAACTAAAACCGGAAAAGGTGAGTTTTATGCCGCTGTACAGTATACTATGAAGAGATTGTTACCGCCCCGAGTTCCGTGTTATACTGAGGCTGACTATACCAGTTTCATATAGAATTATACAAACTTTACGATAAAAAAGATAGTCACTTGTTACAGATTTCGCGCAACTCTGATACTCAGTAAATCTGACGGGGTGTTGTTTTTTTCGCTTAATTTTGATAAATTAGATAATGTGTAATTCTTTACGTTTCCTCACATTTTTTCAGAAAGGATTTTAATTATGACTAAAACGCTAAACGTAGGGATGTTAGGGTGCGGGTTCATGGGCCGAACTCATTCCAATGCATATTGTCAGGTGAATCACTTCTTTGATGTCCCTTACAAACCGGTATTGAAAGCGTGTTACGGACGCGAAGAAGACCGTGCTGCTTTGGAAAAATTCCAAAAAATGTGGGGATACGAATCAATTGAGACAGATTGGAAAAAACTGATCGAAAGAAAAGACATTGATATTGTTGACGTTTGTGCCCCGAACTTCCTACATAAAGAAATGGTAATCGCAGCCGCACAGGCCGGTAAAATGATCTGCTGCGAAAAACCGCTTGCCATGAGTCTTGCAGAAGCGGAAGAAATGGTTGCCGCAGTCGAAAAAGCTGGCGTGGCAAACATGGTTTCGTTCAATTACCGCCGTGTTCCTGCTATTTCACTGTTTAAACAACTTATTGATGAAGGCCGGGTCGGACGTCCGTTCCATTATCGGGCCACATACAATCAGGATTACACGATTAGCCAAAATGTGCCGTCTGGCGGTGCTGGTTTGTGGCGGCTTTCGGCAAAAGTGGCTGGCAGCGGCGTCACCGGTGACCTGCTCGCTCACTCAATTGACTCAGCCGAATGGTTGAACGGACCGATTAAAAAGGTTACCGCTTACACCGAAATTTTCATCAAGGAACGTAAAAACTCCGACACCGGTGAAATGGAAAAGATTACAATTGACGACGCCTGCATGTTCTTGGCCGTGTTCGAAAACGGTTCAATTGGCACGTTTGAATCGACCCGATATGCTCGAGGACGCAAAAATTACAGCGCAATGGAAATCAACGGCGAGCACGGAGCGATATTTTTCAATCTTGAAGAACCGGAGTATCTGGAATTTTTCCGTTACGCCGATCCGGGAACCGGTAAGAAGGTTGAGGATCACTTAACCGGTTGGCAGCGGATACTGGTTACGAATTCGGAGCATCCGTACATGAAAAATTACTGGGTGCCGGGCACTACGATTGGATACGAACACACGTTCATTAACGGCTTGGCGGACTTCCTGTTGAGCTTGGACGGCGGCCCGAAATTTGAACCGAGTGTCAGAACCGCAATGCGAACCCAAAAAGTTTGTGACGCCGTTCTCCAAAGCGCTAAAGAAGGCCGCTGGGTCGAGATTTAGGCTTCGCCAGAAAGAAATATACCAACACGAGCCGTAAGTGTAGCGGTACGCCGCGCAACTTACGGATTTTTCACGGACACAAAGCTTTCAAGCGGAAAGTCTTAATGTCGGTAATTCTCCTATTATCATCTATCACCTATCACC
>JBOFQC010000815.1:0-1708 GCA_051660725.1 Thermoguttaceae bacterium | reverse complement strand
TCAACGGCAAGAAAATCGGGGACCACGTACTTGATCCGGTTTTAACAGACTACGACAAGCAAGTCCCGTATGTTGTTTATGAACTTTCAGCTGCTGATTTCAATTCGCCCGGCATGACAGGAACAAGAACTGCTCGACGCGGAGGGAGAACGGTATCTGCAAATGACGGCACAAACACAATTGCTGCTGTTCTTGGTAATGGTAGGTATTACTCACCACGTCTTACAGACCCGACAACTACCAGAACTTTCGGAAACCCGAAAATGCTGCTGCAAATGGACATTGAGTACAATGACGGTTCGACACAAACCGTTGTAAGTGACGAATCGTGGCAGATTTCAACTGAAGGACCAATTCGGGAAAACTGCGATTATGACGGCGAAATTTACGATGCCAGAATGGAAATCCCTTACTGGAACGGCTCGAAAAACAACGGCAATACCAGTGCCAAAAACAAGTTTGACGCCGAGAAATACGGTAAGCTTTTCCAAAATGTGCAAATAGTTGACGCTCCGCAAGGCAAGCTCGTGTCGCAGGTTATGCCGCCGATGCGGATAAACAAAACGCTCAAGCCGATTTCGCTTAACGAAGTGAAACCGAGCGTTTGGGTTTACGATTTCGGACAAAATATTGTCGGTTTATGTACGCTGAAAGTAAAAGGCCCGAAAGGAACGGAGGTTACGCTCCGTCACGCCGAAACGCTTATACCCGACGGCCCGGAAAAAGACATGCTTTACGTCGCAAATTTACGTGGGGCAAAGTGCCGTGACATTTACACATTAAGCGGTGAAAAAGTGACCGAAACGTACACGCCTCGGTTCACGTATCACGGTTTCAGATTTGCGGAAATAACAGGTTTTCCCGGTAAGCCGACACTCGATTCGTTAACTGCACATTCCGTGAACACGGACTTACCGGTTGCAGGTAAATTCGAGTGTTCAAATCCGCTCGTGAACCAGATTTACAAAAACATCGAGTGGGGTGTGCGGGACAATTACTTGAGTATACCGACTGACTGCCCGCAACGTGATGAGCGGCAAGGTTGGCAGGGTGACCGTGCCGGCGAATCGCTCGGCGAAATGTTCATTTTCGACAACCATTCGCTTTATACGAAATGGCTGAAAGACATCGAAGATTCGCAGCGTGAAGATGGTAATCTCTCCGACGTGTGTCCGAACTTCTGGCCGCTTTACAGTTCAAACGTGACTTGGCCGAGCGCGTTCACAATCATACCGGGCAGCCTTTGCCGAATGTATAATGATGAACGTCCGATTCGTCAGCATTACGAGGGAATGAAAAAGTGGATGAATCACCTTGCCCAATTCATTCTCGAAGACGGCACAATTGAAAAGGACAATTACGGCGACTGGTGCGTACCGCCGGAGAAACCGGAATTGATACACTCGCAGGACCCGGCTCGAAAAACGGTACCGGGTATTTTGGCTACTTCGTATTACATTCACAACTTGAATTTACTGGCATACTACGCCAATTTGCTCGGCGAACAGGAAGAAGCGGCAGAATTCAAGGAAAAAGCTGTGACAATGACTGCCGCGTTCAACAAGCGGTTTTACAATGCGGAAAAAGGACAGTACGACAACGGCACGCAAACCAGCTGCGTTTTACCGCTCGCGTTTGGTATTGTTCCAGAAGACGAAAAACAAAAAGTTTTCAACACACTTGTGAACAATATTGAAAACGTAACACA
>JBOFQC010000814.1:0-4361 GCA_051660725.1 Thermoguttaceae bacterium | reverse complement strand
CAACAGGCAAGCACAACCCAAACAGAACAAACACCCAATTCGGCACGCCTTGCCAAACCGGTATTTTTTCACAAATTGATAATGCGGAAGAAAATGTATCCGAGCAAATTCCACAATTAATTGAAGAATTAGACCTCTCGGAAAACGAACTAAAAGTCATTAACCTAATAGAAACCTGCGGCACACCAATTGACACAGTAATTGTCGAATCCGGTTTGCCAACCGGGACAGTCTTGGCTACTCTTTCAGCTCTTGAAATGCAGCACCTTGTTCGCCGGCAAGAAGGTAATATGGTATGCAGACTTCATTAATCTTCGCATAAATATACCGTTTAATATATTATTTACGGAAAATCCGGCTAACTCTTGAACTTTGATTCGTGAAATACGAAACGCTTCTTGTTAACCTGTAACGCTTGTAGCGAAAACATCAAAAGCAACAATAATTCCAAAAACTCTTAAAGCAACGAAAGTAACGAAGATACCGAATATTCTACAGCCAATCGCTACCGTTAAACCGGTTAGTTAAACTTTTCCGAATATTCTGAACATGCCTTTTTTTTCGGTAGTAGCAGTGATTCCGAAAGTATCGGTGCGTTTTTTCTTTTTCGCTGAAGAAAGGTCGTATTATGCGTATTGATCTGTTTATAGGGACGATACTGATATTGCGAAAGGAATCGAGTGTACCAAATTTTTGCACAAAACGTTGCAGGCTAAAATGACCTGTTTTTACTGATGAATTTTCGCAAATATCAAAATACAGGTTTCGATACGGCAAGAATAAAAATGATTCCTAAACTTTGTAAGGATAATTTAACGTCATTTCATCCCATGAGAATTACGGCTTTCACATTCACTGGCATAATTGCGTTTGGCTTGTTTACCATTCTGGTTGCTACAGATAATGTAATGGCACAGAGTGGCAGTACAAATGCCCCAAACCCGCAAGGTAATCCTGTTATTCGCGGCAAAAATGTTGCCGTTTACCTTGATGATTCTCAATTCAGCTTTAATGCAGCAAGCGTCGTTTTTGATCCTGACATGAAGCTTGTGGATTTTGATGATAATCCAAATGCAAATCTTACTAGCGTAAGAGGAACAAGAACGCTTCGACAAGCACCCGGCAGCACTGCGAACACGCCCAAACGGCTAGGTAAGCCTGCAAACTCGCCTGTTGGTAACAACGCCGGAAATAATGCCGGAAACAACGCTGCCATTAATTCGGTTAATAATGCCGTAAACAATGCCGGCTACCAAAACAAAAACGCAGTTCAAAACAGCAACTATATTAACCAGACAGGATTAGCAGAACCGCGTGAAACAACAAAGCCTTATAATAGTTCACCGAATAATGGCATTCCGGCTAATTACGGAAATTTTCAAGGAGAAGGCAACTTGAAAACAATGAATTCTGAACAGGTCATTCCTCTTCCAAGAGTGCAACCACAACCTGTTAAACAATCATATCAGCAACCAAGTCCCAAACAGACTTCGCAACCTGTCTCAGCAATAAGACAGGTTTCTGCAATTGCACGACCTTATATTATTACAACGGACGACCTCGAATCTGAGTCGGACGCAGAATATCCACAAAGTGAAACTCTTGGACATAACACATCGGGTGACACCGCTGCTAATACCAACACTGCCAATAATACCGCTGCCAATATTCATACTCCTAATGCGGCACATTATAATTCGCAACGCACTGAGTTTCAAAATACTAAGCCTGCGTTTCCAACATTATCTTCTTCAATACCTGAATTTGAAAATAACCAATCAGCACAGAGTGCCGGCACCGCTACGAATAATACAGTAGGAAATACAAGCATCAGTAATACAAAAGCGGCGTATAACTTCGGTAAAGCCCAAGCAGAAAAAGCCAACGCCGACAGAATACAACAAGCGAAAGCCGAAGCCGAAGCCGAAGCGACAAATACATTGCCTTATCCGCAACATGTCGCTAATAATCCCCGTTCGAATCCGACCGGAAGAACGATTTCCGCACCGAATGGGTTTTACGGAAAAACATTGGACGAAACACTCCTTCCTTTATTGAAGGTGTCAAATTCTGAGTATTTATGGATTCCGGCTTATGAACGTCCGCTCGACCCAATTGAGTTGGAAAACAATAACAAGCAACGAAATCCTCTCAGCCAACAACCGCAAATCCGAGGTAAAAATTTCTACGCCAACCAAAAAGTAGCGAAACGTGAACCGACGTATTATTTCAGCCACGCTGATTTTGCGTCAGAAAAAATAGAAGAAGACAAATACTTGCGCAGTGTTGAAACCAATAATACCGAACTTGCGTTTGTGCCGGAAGTTTCTGGCGAAAAGGCCAAACAACAAACTGGTAATTTATCCGGCATGCAAAAGCACAGAATACCTGGTCAGTATTTGCAAACCGCACAACATGCTGCGCCGGCTCCGCCAAGTTTAGCGTCCGGTAACATACTCGTCACATCCGACAGTTTGTATCAGGTGGAAGAAATAGCGTCAAATGCGACACCAATACCGTCACAAGGAACAACTTTAACACAGAGACCAAACTCGTCGCCGACAACATATTCGACATCATCCGTAGCAGTACATCCGGCAGTACCAGAAACTATACATTACGCAGGAAGAGAAACCGCTTCGGATATTCAATCATTCACGACTTCACAGTTTACATCCACTCCAGCGGAAACTCTGACAAATTCGGCATTTACACCTAATCGCTCCGTGTACGACACCGAATTATCACAGTCTTCCGTTTATTACCAACCGACTTCTCTTGTGGTGCCAAACCCTCCAACGTTGTCACAAGAATTGGCCGGAAAACCATTAAACGAAAAAGAAACAACTGAACTCGTCGAACGGTTAGGCCAAAAATTCGCTTGGAAAAAAGGTGGATTCACGGTTACACCTTACGGGTATTTAAATGTTTCGACTGCTTGGGAGTCGCAAAGAACTTACGTCGGTGATTTCTGCGTATACGCTTTGTCACCGGAGTTGGCACGAACTTCGAACCGCTCAGCTTTTTATATTGATCCACGCTCAAGTCGTATTGGTGTCAATATTGACGGGCCGGGCTGGAAATGCTGGCAGGATTCCAAAACCCGGGGCGTTTTTGAAGTTGATTTTCAAGGTTCGTACAATGTGAGAAACCGATCCTCGCTGTTGCTCCGAAAAGCTTTTGTAGAACTCGGCGGCAAAAACACAAAATTCCTGATCGGTCAGGACTGGGAAGTGTTTGCGCCGCTTTATCCAATGATGTTTAATTATCCGGCAGGTTCAGGATGCGGCAATCTCGGTTACCGCCGCGCGATGATTAAAGCGGATCACACAAAAAACATCGGATGCGATTCGGCGTTGATATTCCAATTCGGAATTTGCGACAACACGATTCGGGACTATTTAGGGGCAGAACCGGCTGGTAGTCCGGCACCGAAAGTTACCGCGAGCGGTTGGCCAATTATACAAGGAAGATTTGCTTATAAGTTCGGTGAAAAAACGCTTTACCACAAGTTGCCGATCACAATTGGCGTATCCGGTCAAATCGGCGAACAAATGGCCGACTTTCCTGATACAAATTTACCGGGCGGTTTGAATATTGGTTCCACTGAAATCGGCAAGCGAATGCGAACTTGGGCGGTGTGCCTCGACGCAGATGTGCCGCTCACGAAAAAACTTCGTTTGCAAGGCGAACTTTACACCGGTGAAAACCTCAGCAACCTTGAAGGTGGAATTCTGCAAGGCATAGACATGGTCAGCCGAAACACGATACGCTGTTCCGGCGGTTGGGGCACCATTCGATACGACTGGACGAAAAAATTCCGCACAAACGTCGGCTACTTAATCGAAGACCCGAATAACGACGACCTGTACGGAACCGCAATTACGGCTTCAAATACTTTTTCTATGCGGACTTACAATCAATCCATTTTCGGCAACGTAATGTATAACTTCACTGACGCATTGATGTTCGGTGTCGAAGTCAGCCAATGGAAAACAAACTGGAGAACTTATGACACCGCAAACAGAACCTTTACCGGACGAGAAGCTGGCGAACCAACCCGCATCGAGTTCGTCACCAGATATACTTTTTAGTAGGCGTTAGGCATTGGGCTTTAGGCGTTAGGTGAGCAGGTGATTCGAAATCATCTAACGTCTAACGTCTGAAATCCGACGTCTAATCCAACTTACACTAACAGTGGGTCGCAGTATTCGGTAACCACGCTTTTACTTGAAAACGTTTCTTCCGTAATAAACAGCGGCACTTCCTCGGTGACTCTGTTTTCGACTTGCTGCGGTTCCATTTCCTGATGAATAACGGTTATGCTCTCAACAAGACATTGGACCGATTCGTGTGATTCC
>JBOFQC010000813.1:0-6040 GCA_051660725.1 Thermoguttaceae bacterium | reverse complement strand
TTGGTTTAACTTTTTGACATCGTTTTTGATATGCTTTTTGGGCTGCTTTTCCATGAGACCTCCTTGTTGGAAAAGCGGATTTTACACTATTTTCAGACTGGAAAACAGGCCAATTTCGCATTTTGATGCGTCGGCCCTGACCTGCTCACCTATCTCCTACATTCTGCCGTGAACGGCAACTGTTAGGCGTTGTCTTGCGCTTATCTTGTATACAATACGCCGATTCCGAGCATGTTTGTTTCGGTTATCGGAAAAACAGTCAAGCCTCTTCCATATTTGGGGTCTTCAGTCAGTGTGATTGCTCTTACGGAAAGGTACGCAAGGTACCAACCAAGTATAACTTGTGACAAGTAGTGAGCTTCATCGTTCACCCTACTCCAAGCGGTCATAGTAGAGCCTAAGTAAAGAATAGATTTCAACCATATTTTGTTGGTCATTTGAGCCGCTGTAATGAAAGGGACAGCTCCAATAAAAGCGTGGCCGCTTATTGCATTATTGTCTTTAAAAGGTCGCCACTGTGAACCCCAAGGATTTTCACCGGGACGAGAAGCGCCGAGAACTATTTGGCCTAAAAGCAATGCAGGAAACCCAACCCAATACGCACGCCCTGATCGAGACCCCCATTCTCCAATAGAGGAAACATGCTTGCCTGACATATTATAATCAATTTGCATGTATCTGTATGCGAAACCAAGCGCTATAACACTTGGAATCATATATTTTCCTTCGCCAAAGGTCTTGAAAAATTTAGCCGTATTGTCTGTTCCACTGTTTCTGATATCATCTTGATACCAGTCGTTGAAGTTGTCGTCAATCGATGTGTTCGCTAAGACTGCACCACAACCAAGAGCAAGGCTGAAGTTCAAAGCGGTATCCCATTGGTAAAAACGAATAGTGCCAGTTTTATATTTATTTAATTCTGCTTTTAGAGGAAAAGTCAAATAATCACAAGTCGTAATGGGCCTGCGCACTTGCTGAGCTTGCGTAAAGTTCCGTGAAATAATCGGCTGTTCGGGCTTGGAATAAGCTTGCGAAAAAGGCTGAGCCGAAACTTGCGGCGGCATATACTGCGGCGTTGAAAGAGTACCATTCGGATACTGCGTGAAACCATTCGGATATACAGGAGGTGGATTAGGAATAGGCAATCCGTTTTGATCTCCGCCAAAACCTGGATCGGTTAAAGCGACATAAGTACCATTTTGAACGTATTCTGGAATGTTTGTTTGCGCAGCAGCAAGAGGATTAGCAAATGATTGCTGTTCCTGGTAGTTTTGGTAAGCTGGGTAGCCTGAGTGCCAGTTATTAGGTTGAGGCTCTGTGTATGTTTGCTGATATTGCGGTTGTGTTAAATAAAGTGGGGGGTTTACATAAGTATTTTGATCAGGCGCATACTGTGTTTGTTGATTATTATATGCGAGCGGATTTCTATTACCGACGGTTTGGTTTACCACATTCTGCGGTAAAGCCTGATTATTAGTAGGCGGTATTTGATTATTTACCGGCTGAATGTTGGTATTATTATTTATATTACTATATTGTTGATTCGAATTATGCTGTTGTGTGTTGTGCGGGGCATCAAATTGGTCAACTCTATTTGGGCGAAATGCTTGAAAGTTAAGTTGTGCAGAATAATCCTGTGCGTTTGATGTTAAGATATAGTTGAAAAATATAGTTACACATAGTAGAGTTGAAAAATAATTCATTTTATTAAGTAATCGAGGATTTTTCATTACTGCAGTTACATCGTATAGTAACGCGTGACGAAAATTAGCAACAAATTAAAGAAAACGCAATAGGGAAAACGGAAGAAAAAAAGAATTGAACTTTTTTTGGGGGGGATGGTTGAAAAAAACGCAAAACCAGCTAATATATTTTGACCGTAAGGGGCTATAGCTCAGTTGGGAGAGCATCGCGTTTGCAACGCGGGGGTCGTCGGTTCAAGTCCGTCTAGCTCCACTACAAAGTACCCGTGTTTTATAAGGTTTGCGAAGGCAGATCACCACAATCGGCGTTGATTTTCTAAAAACTTTAGTGACACATTGTCACTAAGACCGACGCCAAAAAATGCTAAAAGACGCCAACGTACACGGCCCGGGGAGATGCCTCGCTTGCTTTGCACGCATCCCGGGCATGCTTTTTTTCTTGTTCCAGGGACCAAACAGAAGGTTTATTGTGGCCGATTTGACACTACCGAAGCTGTTGAAAACCATCTTAGGAAATGGAATGAAAATAAATCAGGTCTTAAAATAGCCCCTGAAGCCATAAACACTACTATTACAGTGGCGATTCTAGCGGTTGAATTTCTTGACCACGCTAAAGTGTACTATCGAAAAAATGGAGCACCAACTAAAACTTATTTGCGATTCTGTTATTACGTAAGACCGCTTCTTAGATTGTATAGTTCGCTGCCTGTCGATAAATCAGGACTGAGGTGGACCAAACTTGACGGACAGTAAAATCCCCAACGTACTGTTCAAAGATAGGAACCACTTCATGTCAACAAAATCGTCAGAAAAGCCCAAAAACACAAAATCCTATCCACTGGAATTTCGTGAAAAAGCCGTCAAACTTATCTCTGAACTCGGGTACTCCGTCGAGCAGGTCGCCGAGAAACCCGGGTACGGAAGAGAAACTATTTGACGCTGGAAAAACAACGCCAAACAAAAGCTCGATCAGGACACCATTCTACAAATGGAACTCCGAGAAGATGAAAACAGACGGCTCCGCAAAGAAAACGTCAGGCTTAAAATGGAGGTCGAAATCCTAAAAAAAGCGATGGCGTACTTCGCCAAAGAGACGATGTAAAAGCGAAGTGCGCCTGGATCGAACAACACAAAGTCATTTGGACGATTACGAAGATGTGTGACACCCTGAAAGTTTCAACCAGTGGTTATTATGGTTGGCAAAAACGCAGAAACGCTCCGCCGACTAAAACAGAAACAACAAGACAAAAACGAGGTTTTCTCGTCGATTAAGTATTCAATGAATGTCACAGGCTTTATGGTTACAGAAAGATACATGCCGTCCTCCACACACGTGGTGTCAACATTGCGAATTCGGCAAACTGAAATGCGAATGGATATATCCGCATGGAGTTTATGAAACGCGCAAGGAAGCGGAGGCGTCAATCATCGAGTTATCGAGATGTTTTACAATTCGAATCGAGTGCATAAGTCGTTGGGATACATGACACCAAATGAATTTGAGTTGCGCTATATTGACCGAGAGAAGGAGTGACGGCAACTGTTGGCTGAGTTATGAATTTAGCGGTGCGATGAAGCGGAAGCAGCACTTCTGAGGAGCAACTCGCCGAGGAATAATCGTATGAACGGAGAAGTCTGCACGGTCATTTGACTGGACAGATTCTTCTTCCAAAACTTCTCTGTTCATTATGCATTGAAAACCTATTTTCGGTCTACTAACCAAATTGGTGGTTGGTTGTACTGTCCGTTTTCTCTGGGGCATGTCAGGTTTCATTGGAATCAGGGGTGGGTTCTGGCTTTTCCGAGTGAGATGAAATGGGGCGGTTTGGGACTCCCCAAATGAATTCTGCCGGAATTGGAGTTGCATTTTTTAGATTATATGATGGTGTGTCAATGAAAATATAGGGCATTTGAGGAGGTTCTTCAGTTTCGACTACAAGAGTGAATTTATGTAATCCTTGGGCGAAATAATTTCGCTTGCAGACAATTGCGCTTGCGTGAGGAGTTGAGTTTTCAAGTATAAATTCTGATCCCATAGTGAATGTTCCCGTACCAGGGATGATAAAATGAAAACCATAATTTCCTTCTTCCGGAATTTCTATATAACCTTCAAACTTAATTCGAGAGTATCCAACAGAGCTGATTGCAAAAATATTTGCCCAGCCTTCGGCTATTATTCCAGACATGTCATCATTCTCATGCTCTGTAAAATCAATCGAAAAAGGACAACCTTGTTTTAAATCAGCTTTGGAAACAGCGTCACTTTCCTTTATTTTTTTTGTTAATGATAGTTCAACAAGTTGTTCTTTGCCGTCTTGTGAAACGAATTTCAATGGTAGTAATTCCTCTGGATGATCCATCCCCCACGCCCATTCTGATAGATAATAATCGACAGTATTCAATACTTCCCAGGAACCAATTGCCATAATACGATCACCGGGACGAATACCTTTCACATAAGCGTCGGAATCTGGATCAACTTCGACAATAGTCAGCTTGCCATCTTTGTTTTCAACAGATAATCCGATTGTCAATCCTTTAAACGATTGAAGATTCATAACATCATGGCAGGCTTTTTCGATATTATAACATGGAACCACTGATGTAACGCCGGGGTAGTCACTTGCTCCTCCATTTATTACCCCAATAACATAACCTTCTTCGTTAAAAACAGGTCCTCCAGAACTACCTGGAGCGGAATTCATATCAAATATGAATAATTTTTCGAACAGAAAATTCTCGAATCGACCATTGCCGACTTCTTTGAATTTTCCAGGGAGAGATGTCAATTGGTTACCTGTTTGGCCAATACCGATGACAGAATCAATTGTTTTCGGTTCTTGCGCGTCTGGAACTATGGCAATTTTGGGGATTTCAGTATCATCAAAAGCAGGTACTTTTAAGAAAGCTATATCATATTGAGGAGCGCGAGCAACAACTTCAAATGGCACAGAAAGTCCATTCTTATCTATTAAGACTTGTGAAAAACCAAAAAGACAATGGTCGCATGTAACGATTAAGCCCGATGGATGAATAGCAAATGCTAGTCCAATGTAGTCTTCAGGATCATCTATATCAGTGCCAAAATAAACGGCGGAATAGTACTTCTCAATTATATTATTGTCACAGAAGCCATCAGCCAACGCTTTTGCGAAGCAACATGTAACAACAAGAATAAAAATTGCAATACGGTTGATTTTCAAAATACTCATCACTGAAAATAATCTCCCCGTCAATGAGAGACAGTAAAAAATGTTATAATTCCAACGAAAAAACAACGGTTCAGTAGTTGGTTGTAAGATTAGTCAAATCAGAGAGTTAAAGCAAGGGCAAAAACGCTGTATTTTTTGCTTTAAGTTATTAATCCAAGAACGGTTGAAATTCTATTTTAGATGGTCTCCAAGAAGCCGACCTATTCACGCCTCGACGGCAGGTCGCGGGAGGCGGAACACTTCACGCGAAGCAATTCAAGCCTGAACGGCAGGTTCCCGCCCATACAGGGCTCCGGTATAACATCAAAAATTAAACGGGACGCTACACTAGAATCGCCAGATTTCGTAAATGTTCGATCTGTTTGCCGTAATCGTCGGCCTTGAAAACGCCGGTTCCTGCGACAAGCAGATTGACACCAGCTTCGTAGCAGCTCCGAATCGTTTCTTCATTTATGCCGCCGTCAACGGACAACAAGAGGTTCGGGCCACCATGTTTACGGAGCGTTCGAATCTTGTCCAAAGCAGTCGGATCGAATTTTTGCCCACCAAAACCCGGCATCACGCTCATCGTGAGGACAATTTGGCATTCGCCTAAAAACGGTATCATCGTGTCAACCGCAGTCGGCGGATTCGACGCGAGACCAGGGTAAGCACCGAGTTTACGAATCTCATCCAAAATCGGACGTGGGTCGGGAAGAACCTCTATATGTACAGTAAGAAAGTCGGCACCAGCTTTACGAAACACGGAAATGTAATCGCCCGGATTATCCAACATAAGATGAACGTCAAGCGGCAGTTCAGTAATTTTACGAACCGCCTCGACTACCGGCACGCCAATACTTAAATTCGGCACAAAGTGACCGTCCATGATATCAAGATGCAGAATCTGAGCTCCGCCTTTTTCGAGACGCTTGATCTCATTCCGCAAATCTCCGAAATCCGAAGCCAAAAGCGACGGATTAATCACCGGCGACGAATCAAGTAATTTCTGAATTGTAGACATGTTTTTTCAATCACGTGAAAACAACGCTTTAAGGCATATTGCTGACCAAGACTCAAATGGTGTCAGATCGGCAAGTAACTCTTCCACTGGATAGAAACCGCACTCGATGATATCCGGTTCGT
>JBOFQC010000812.1:0-2928 GCA_051660725.1 Thermoguttaceae bacterium | reverse complement strand
AATAGACCTCGGGGTGACAATTTTTGGGGGTTAAAATATTCCATTTTGTCGATCTTTGTCTGATTTCAAAGCGTTTTCGGACGTGATTAATCGCCAAAATACCTTGGTGCTCTAAAAGCAGGATTAATAGAGGTGCCCTATAGAATAGATTATGATAAACGAATTGAAATTTCGACAAATTATGTTTTATTTGTTGCTCATTTATGTAGCGTTAGGGTCTTCGACACTTTTGGCCAGCAGTATAGATACGCAAGAAACTCAAGATTCTGTTGCTGTAGACAGTACTAAAATTGCCAACTCTGAAGTAGCTGACAGCCCACAAACTGAAGAAATTCCAAGCGACAAGCTGCCAGATTCTGTGGTAATTCCTAAAGAAGTGGTGATAGAATCCGCAAGTGGTGAACCGCATCTTGGCGATAAAAAGCTTGACTCAAAATCGGCTCACGCGCTTTCGAACTTGAGAAGCCCGCGAAGCATGATGAAATTTCTAATCCAATGTTTCCGTACGCTGGATTACGAACCTGGGACTTACGCCTTGGATTTCAGCGCTCTGCCAGAATTGGACGCTACCGAAAAAGAAGAGTACGTCTACAATTTCATATCTATAATTCGACGACTCGACAATTTGAATATTGCCCAGCTTCCTGACAAATTAAACGACAATGTATACGAATTGTGGCCGGACCCGGATTACGATGCAATTGTTTTGGTAAGACACGATGACGGAACCTGGCGGGTTTCGCCGGAAACAGTTGCTTCAATACCGGCGTTCTATAATGCAATTAAGACGAAAATTCCCGTTATGGGGCGTCCTGCGTGGGTGGATAATCTGCCAAGTTGGTTTTTCTACCGAATCGGCGATTTTATGGTTATTAACTTTATCGTCGTATTCGTTTTTGTAATCTTGGGATATGCCGCAAAACGTATTTTCCCGATACTTGCGTCGTATTTTATCCAATACATGATGCACAATCGCGGTAAGGTGAAATACACAGAAACATTAAAGCGGGCGTTGAAACCCTTCGCCTACTTTATTATGTACTATATCTGGGCGCTCAGTTTATATTACATTCCGGTGACACCGTATCTGTTAAAAGTGGTTTTATTTATATTAAAACCACTCTGCGTTTTACAGTTAGGGGTGACTTTTATTCGCTTGGTTGACGTTTTCCGAATATGGCTTAGCGATAAATGGATTAATTCGTCAAATAAAGTCAAGCACGCTCTGGTCGATCTTATTGCCGGGGTTGGCAAGTTTTTGGTTATTGCTCTTGGCTGTGTTATCATTATACAGCAGTTCGGTTTTTCACCGATTGGAGTAATCTCCGGTATGGGTATCGGCGGTATCGCAGTTGCGTTGGCAGCGCAGCAAACGATTGCAAATTTCTTTGGCAGTCTTACAATATTAATGGACCAACCGTTTACCGTCGGCGATTACATTATTGCAGATTCCATTGAAGGAAAGGTCGAATCTGTCGGACTCCGTTCCACGCGAATCCGTACCCCTGCCGATTCACGGGTATTTGTGCCGAATAGCATGTTATCAGCATCTACAATTGATAACCTAGGTCAACGTTCTTCGAGACGGTTCAAAACGACAATTGGGCTGCAATATGATACGCCGGTCCCTTTATTTCGTGCTTTTTGTGCCGGCATAAGAAAACTAATAGTAAACAATCCCAAGTCGAGAAAAGATGACATCCGGGTTTACGTTAATAATTTTTCGCATTCATCAATTGATATTGAGTTGATATGTTTCTTTGTTGTCCCTGATTTACACGAAGAAAATAAGGAGCGCGAACATTTGATTCTTGATATCATTGCATTATCTAAGGAGATCGGCGTTTCATTTGCTTTTCCAACTTCGACTAATTACATGATACCGGCAAAGGAAACGACCTATCCGACAGCGGAAAGGTTGGAGAGTCTTGAACAGGCATATACTTTTGGTGAAACCGCCGCCGCTACGGTTTTGACGCGAAATATCAATAATTGATATTTTTACAGGTGTTTTAAAAAATAGCACTCTACTTTTCAGACGAGGTGAATTGAAGTCTGAAAAGTTGAATGTGCGTGGTTCTATATACTATACAACGGTAATAAAGTTACCTTTCCCAACCAACGAAACCTCGGCGAAAGAAGTCGACCGATTCTCGCCTCGCCGGCAGGTTGCGGGCGGCGGAGCACTTCACGCGAATGGCGTGGTGCCAGAATCGTTTGTTGTACCCAAATATTTTGGAGCAGAAAGATATTGACGCCAGATGGGCTCAAAAGGGTAATGAAACATTTTGGCTGCAAATACCACGTCGCTTCAGATGTTAGGTACAAGCTGATTCGCGGTTATGGTGTCACAGATGCGGTTGTGCATGACATGAATAGTTTCGATGACTTGGTGCCGGATCGAACACATTTTTGGCGAAATGAAGATTAGAATGGGCGACGAGATATTGCGAGTGACAGGATTTGCGAAAGCGAGATTTTCAATTGGAATGAGAAACTTGGTCTACAACATGAGTCGATGGTTAGCTTGAAGCGAATCAAAGGGACTTGACATGGTGTCACTGTGACCCGAAGTCGAAAATGGACCTCGACGTGATAAATTTTAGTGGGGTAAAATGTTCCATTTTGTCGATTTTTGTCTGATTTCAAAGCGTTTTGGACGTAATTCCTCGCCAGTCTTTACAGACGATCCAAAAATAGGATTAATAGAGGTGCCCCATAGTTTATTCATCCTTTTACTCACTGTCCCCAGCTCAAAATATCCCAGCCAACTTTATATGATGTAATGAGTTGCGTTACCTGCGATTGATTTATCACCGTATTCTGATGTGGCCCCGCCGCATTAAAGGTGTATGCCCGAAAATTAGCGGTCAATGCAGCTGCGCTGTCAAGACCGCCGCCAAGTGAATGACCAGTAATCGTCCAACC
>JBOFQC010000811.1:0-3081 GCA_051660725.1 Thermoguttaceae bacterium | reverse complement strand
AACAGTCGAGATGTACACTCTCAAAAACGCAAATGGTATTACCGTGAAGGTGCTCAATTACGGCGGTGTCATTTATTCTTTTGAGGTTCCGGGCAAGGACGGAAAAATGGCAAACGTCTCTGCAAATCTTGAAAACATTGAAGATTACGAAAAATACCGCCCGTTCTTCGGCGCTTTAGTCGGACGTTTCGGAAATCGCATCGCTAAAGGTAAATTCACAGTTAACGGTGTGGAATACAATTTGCCTATCAATAATGGCGTCAATTCGCTTCACGGCGGAAAAAAAGGGTTTGACACAAAAATCTGGAAAGTTCAGGAATTCAAAACCGCAGATTCTGTTGGTTTGAAATTGACTTACACCAGTAAAGACGGAGAAGAAGGTTATCCCGGCAATTTGAAAAACACAGTGGTTTACGAACTAGGCGATGATAATTCGTGGAAAATGGATTACACAGCCACAACGGATAAAGCGACTCCGATCAATTTGACGAACCACACGTTTTGGAATCTTGCCGGTGCGCAATCAGGCGACATTCTAAATCACGAGTTGACCTTAAACGCCGACCATTTTCTACCTACCGATGACGGACTTATTCCGACAGGAGAAATTGCGAAAGTGGAAGGAACCCCGCTTGATTTCCGCACTGTTCACAAAGTTGGCGAAAGAATTAAACAAGTTGAAGGTGACCACTTTGCTGGCGGTTACGATCACTGTTTCGTGCTCAACCAAAAGACACCAGAAGAAATGATTTTCTGTGCGAAGTTGCGTGACCCGGAATCTGGCCGCACAATGGAAATTTACACAACCGAGCCGGGTGTGCAATTTTACAGCGGCAACTTCTTTGATGGGTCAACGCAAGCGTTTGGCCACAAATACGACCAACACGCCGCGCTCTGTTTGGAAACTCAACATTTCCCTGATTCGCCTAATAAATCGTATTTCCCGAATACCGTTCTAAAGCCAGGCGAAACTTACAGGCACACTACTGTTCACAAGTTTTCCGTTGAGTAAAATCTATACTGTTCAACGGCAATAAAGTTACTTTTTTGAGGTCGGGAAAAAAGGAATGTTACTTTTTATAACCAAAAAAACCTCGGCAAAAGGAGCCGACCAACGGGAGGCGGAATACTTCACGCGAAGCTACTTATGCCTGAACGGCAGGTTCCCGCCCATGCCGTGCTACTGTATATCTTAAGTTACTTTACACCTGAACAGCAGCAGGTTTCAGAGAATATTACCCCGTTTATTTTTTTATATGGAAATGGAAGAAGCGATGCAAAAAGCCGACGTGTTGATCGAAGCAATGCGTTGGATTCGTCAGCATAGGGAAAAAATCACAGTTGTCAAAGTCGGCGGTTCGTTAATGGAAGACGAAGCGGCTATTACGCATTTACTGCTTGACATTGTATTTATGGAAACCGTTGGTATGCGGCCCGTTATCGTACATGGTGGCGGTGCTGCAATTTCCGACGCAATGAGTAAGGCCGGAATTGAACCCCGGTTCGTGCAAGGACGCCGTTATACGGATTCTGCATCACTCGATATTGTCAAAAAAGTTCTCGGTGACGAAATATGCAATTCAATTGTCCGGCAAATAGAAGTTCTTGGCGGGCAGGGAAAAGCGTTAAGTGCGTCGCTTGGCACAAATGTGCTTTACGGTGAAAAATTGCACTTGGCCGACGAAAAAGGGGATGACGTTGATATGGGTTACGTCGGAAAAGTCACGAGCGTAAGCACTCGGGTAATTCTCGACTTGCTCCGTGATAATGTAATTCCGGTTATTCCGTCAATTGCCATTTCCGAAACTGACCCGAATCAGGCACTCAACGTAAATGCCGACACTGCCGCTACAGCGGTTGCGAAAGCGCTGCAGGCGGAAAAACTCGTCTTTGTCAGCGAAGTAAATGGTTTACGGACAAATCCGAATGATCCGAATTCAATGATCGAATCCATTACCGCCGAGAAAGCGAGAGAAATGCTCGCTTCTGGTTTCGTGGTCGGCGGCATGATACCCAAAATCCAAGCGTGCTTGGAAACTCTGGAACGTGGAGTAAAAAAAATCCACATCATCAACGGAAGATTACGTCATTCGCTCCTGCTGGAGATTTTCACCAGTATGGGCATTGGCACTGAAATTACTGAATAAACAACCCTCCATCCTTAAAACTTTTATCAAAAAAATATGTCCCTAATAGCTCCTCACGGTGGTTTGACAGAACCGGTTTGTCGTACAATTGCGTCGAAAGACATCGAAGATTTCAAGAAAAAAGCTGAAACTCTGACGAAAGTTCCTGTCAGTGATGCCGACCTTTCAACCGTTTATCGATTCGGTGACGGCGGCCTGACACCACTGATCGGCCCAATGGATTCGAAAACATTCAACAGAGTGCTAGACGAATCGGTAATCGAGTACAACGGCAAATTATATGCGTGGACGATTCCGCTTTCTCTTCCTATTACGGAGGAAATGTCGAAGAAAATCACTCCCGGCCAGCAGGTAGCAATTGTAAACTCTGCCGGCGAAACAGTTGCCGTTTTGGAAGTCACGGACGTTTTCCCGTGGGACAAAATGCGGTATTTGAAAAGCGTGTACCTCACTGAACGCACCGATCACCCTGGTGCCGACATGGTGCTGGTGCAGGACGCGGACAAAACGCATTTGCTCGGCGGTTCGATTATGGTTTTCCCGCAGCCGAAAAACCCCGCTTTCGGTCAGTACGTTTTGACACCATACGAAGTACGGAAAAAACTGGATTCAACCGGTTGGAATCGTGTCGTCGCTTTCCAAACTCGAAACCCACTTCACCGGGCGCACGAATACGCTCTAGTTTACGGACTCGAAACGCTTCTCCGTGAAGGTAATAACGCCGGAGCTTGTTTGAATCCGCTCGTCGGCGAAACAAAAGGGGACGATGTAAATGCCGTGATTCGTATGCAGACTTACGAAAAACTGATCCAAGACCGCTCACTGGGTGAAGGGGACTCCGATACCGCGCTTTGGGCAAAGCTCGGGCAGCAGGTGCCGGACCGTGTTATTCTACTCGGCCTTGATATCAAAATGTTTTACGGTGGTCCGAAAG
>JBOFQC010000810.1:0-2113 GCA_051660725.1 Thermoguttaceae bacterium | reverse complement strand
TGTTCGCCAACCTTCCCAGTTTATCATCCTGACATCTGCTTTGCCTTCCTACAAAGGTTAAAACGGGCAGTATGCAAAAACAGGAAAACAGTGGCAGTCTGGGCAATTGCGTATAAATTCCTTAAGTTGAAACTACTGGTATGGGCACCTGGAATACTTGGTACAATACCGACATACATGCCGCTTTCCCGATCCTTTTCAATATATGCGGTAAACTGATGGTTCATTTTATATCTCGATTACAATAATTCTCGTCTGAATTGTTTGAAAATACTGATCTATCGCTTGGATTGTATTGGTTCAGACCGTAGCGGCTCAGCCTGGAATTTACCAGAAACACCCCATGACTTTAACGTCTCTCGGCAAAGTTCGTTTGTTTTCTGGGCACGCTCCTTTGGGGCTAAATTACCATTTTTTTCCTCATCTTGTTTGCGAATTTCACGCACCATTTCAGCCCAATCTGTCATTTTCATCATTGTTGTACCTTTCAATAAAAGTAGCAGGAGATAGAATTTCAATGAATTCCCGCCCAAGTTTTTTGTTCGCTTTCCGTAATCGTAAAATTGTGTTTTCGTTCACGAAATGTCGGAAGTTCCAACTGACAATCATGTTACATTCATAATAGGCAGCACAGGCGATGTGTCGTAGATCGTTGACGTTTTTACCACCTAGAACACCTAATTGATTGTAATTTTCAAAAAGGGCAAGAGTCGCATCATTTTCCTCGATAATTATTGGAGCAAGTTCATCGAGGAATTTTGAAAAATGGGCATGCAAAAACTTGGGACTTGCCGAAAGTTCTTGCACTGTTACTGTTGAAATAACGGAATTGTAAAGTGAATCGCGGTTTATAATTTCCCAAAAGGCTTTTGTAACTGCCATTTTATCAGGAGATTCCGGTTGAACGAGAAACCCGAAAATAGTTGTGTCGAGATAAACTTGTATCGGTATAAACTCGTCGTTACTCATAGCCTTACTATGTAAAATAAATTTTTTCTCGCAAGATTTAAACCCTCAGGATTTATTTTACAGTACAACACACCATTTAGCAATATACATGAGTGTGGATACGTGGCCGTCGAGACATGAATAACACGGCCTCATATCGACCAGCGTGAAAAATTCAAATCGCTCGCTAATCTCTTGCTTGACACCGTCACTTTCCGACCGCCATTTTGTACGCTGTTGCGTAAAAGCAACCGATCAGTGGAACGGTAATGAAGAAAACACCTATCCCTAAACAAAGCATACCCAAAATATACGCGATTGTGCCGACAACAAAAAAACCGATGGTAAGACTGATAAAATTGTCGCACCAAAAACCGATTGACCGTCCCATTAAGGTAATTACATTTTCATTTGTGTCGAGAATGAAAAAGAAAGTCCAGTTAAATAATAACGCTCCTATAACAGTTGTAACTATCGCGATCATAAAGTAGGTAGGTAATGCAACAAAAAAGAAATAAGTGCTTATCTCTTTCGCATGTGCTCCGTCATTATATACCAGTAAGACGTTTGCAGCATCCACGGCAACGCCGCTGTAAATTAATAATACGACACTTAAAACGCCAGTCAACACTGATATCACCGTGATAGGAACCAAGCTAAGTAAAAACTCTCGTGTGTCAAAACCAAAAATCGCTTTCTCTCTTTTCTTTCTTACTACTTGCATTGAATAGCTACACCAGCCCAACATAAATAACGCGCCAATTATTCCCCACATTGTAGAACTGACTACCATGACCGCCATCCCGCCGATAAGTCCGGCAAGTAATTGGATAATGCCGTTGATCATTCCCAACCCTATAAGGGCGAATAGCATTACGACACCAAAGTATAAAAACGAACCGAAATTTTGCGAATAATTGCTGAAAGTTTTGGAAATCAGTTCGCCTGTACGAATCGTGTAGAACTCTTTTTGCGAACTGCTCGCTATATTTACTTTCTGCGTTGCGGTCGGCGCAACAGCCTTTCCCTGACTAATAATATTGTCCAGTTCTGACCCGCCTACACTTAGGCTGCCAAAACCGGCAAACGGGTCAGAATATGCGAGATCATCAAGCAATCCTGCAAATGGGTCGTTTGCAGGCATCCCGGCAAATGGGTCTTGCTG
>JBOFQC010000809.1:0-3675 GCA_051660725.1 Thermoguttaceae bacterium | reverse complement strand
TAGTCGCAACTTTTTCGACATTTGGTGCCATCCTAACGCACGGAGGACATCCATCCATCCAAAAATCGACGAGGACAACACCGTCTTTTATTTCGTCGGCAAAATTCTGGTCGGTAAAGACAAAAACATCGCTTTCCTTGGCGTTCTTGCCGCTCGCTGTTTGAACAGGATTCGTACCATATTCGGCAACTTTTGAAATACTTCCAGTAAATTTACCAACAAAAAACACCAGTAGAACGAAAAACGCAAACGCGATTATACCAATCATTAACACGCCGGACTTGCTCGGCGGATCAAGGATTGTTTCGTCATCAACATCGTTCATTTTAAATGGTTCGGACATTTTTTATCTCCTGTATATTTGAGGCTTTTTTACTGTACGCCGTCAATTGCACTGACCAGAGCCGCTTCTTGTTGAATTCCAACGAAACGGTTTACTTCGGTTCCGTTTTTCAACAGAAGAAGCGTCGGGATATTTGTAATTCTGAAAGTAGCTGCTACCGATTGGTTTTCGTCAGTATTTACCTTGATAACTTTCGCTTTCGTGCCAAGTTTCGGCGCAAGTTGCTCAAGGATCGGCAATTGCATTCTGCATGGTCCGCACCAGGGCGCGAAGAAATCGACTAAAACAACACCACTTGCGGTAATCTGATTGAATTCTGTTTCGCTTTTAATCTCTGTAATATGTTCGCTCATTTCAATTTAACATGTTGAAGAAACTGATTGTTCACCGCCGAGGTATGCCCAAAGTTCCAGCATCGGCTGGACTCGACGACGATTATTAATCTGTATTGATTTTACACCATTATTACACATCTGTACACTGCCCAGAAAAAATGCTAGAATCTTGTTGTGTGCTGAGCATAAGAAAAAATTTACAGGGCTAGCCGTCCGTTAGCCGCCGAGGGACCTGCCGTCCAGGCATAAATTGCTCGGCGTTGTATCTTTTGGAAAACTCCCCAGAGCAGGGTTACGTGGCTAACTCAACATTAAATCTATCAAAATAAATATTTCGTTTACAATATCCTTAATATTAACATGAAACAGTTATTTAAAATCCAGTTGTTGGTATTGTGCTTCATTTTTTCAGCCGTGAACGTAACTTTTGCGCAGCAGCAAAAGCCGTATTTCATCTTAGCGGTGAAGAATTACGAATCGCTATTTAAGGCTGCGGAAAAGTACGCCGATTTGGTTGGCTATAAAATGGAATTCCAATTAGCTTCAGGACAGTACGTAAAGCCCGCCGGACTCGATGTGACGAAACCTGCCGGAGTCTGTTTGCTGCCAAATAAAACGCCGGTTCCGTTCTTCTTCGCGTTTTTGCCTGTCACGGACTTTGAAAAAACCGACTTTTTCAAATCGTTGCCGCCTGAAGCCTTTCAAAAAAAACAAAACGGTGTGTATCTTGTTCCAGATATGGGTGCAGGTCAAAGTATTTCATTGGAAATGATTAACGGTTATCTCTGTATTTTTCCTGAAAAAATGAAATCGCAGATTCCAAGCGGCGACCCAGTTACTCTATTGGAAGGTATCGAAAAAGAATATAACATCGCCGTAAAAATAGATGTCGCAAATATTCCAGATGTGTTTAAAATGGGACTTCCAGCCATGTTGGATACAATTCCTTTACCAAATCAAACACCTGAAACAAAAGCGCAAATAAAGGAAGCCAAGAAGGGAATCACCACGTTTTTAAAAGAGATAAACGTTTTTACAATTGGTATCAAATCTGATCCGGCAACTGGTGATCTCGGAATCAAAATGTTTACCGACGCGAAACCAAGCACTTCATTTGCAAAACAGTATGCTGATGGCGCGTCTGCCAAGACTTTCTTTTCGAAAGCAGCCGAACTTTCGGATACGGTATTTTATTTTAGCAGCTCACCGTTTCCGCTTGATCCGACGTTAAAAAACGCTCTCTATCCGCAAGTGACTAACCATACGCAAGGGATTGTTTCTGAACTTAAACAGTACGGCCTTACTGAAAAGCAGCACGAACTTGCCAAAACGCTTGTCGAAAGTGTCGGAGAAGCAATAAACAATGCCGTTAAACAGCCGACCGTAGATGGGGTGTTCTCGTTTGCAAACAAAGGCAACATTTTTATTGGCGTTGCCACACCGGACGCTGAAAAAATCGCGGCTACAATTATCGACATGAAACCTGAAATTGCTGCCGAAACGGTGAACATTGACTACCAAAAATGGGAAGGTTTTTCGTTCACTTCAATTGAGTTGCCGCAAGAGCTGATGCAATCACACAAAAATAGCATGCCGATTCTAAACAATAAATTCATAGTTCTCGCGATGAGTAAAGACATAATTTGCTTGGCAAATGGTTCCACGTTAAAAGATGCCGAGGATTTTCTTAAAGCAAAAATGGGCGCATCACCGAAACAAACTGCGGTAAATCAAATGGTTGCGTATGTTTCGTATATGCAGGTGTACAAATTATTGACGACTTATCCAGAAGGTGAGTTACCACCAGGCGCGTTAGAAGGTTTTGCCGATTGTAAAAGCGACGAAAGAGCCGTTGCGTCTCTTAAAACGAAATACAGCACAACTTCTGTAACTGCCGAAGTAGATGTTTCGGGAGCGGTAATAAGTGCTACATTAAAACCGGCAATCAGGGCGGCAAAAGAAGCGGCTGAGCGGATGAGAAATATGCGACAAATGCAGCCAGATTTCCAAATGCAACCGCCAATGCAGATGCAGCAGCTAACGCCGGAGCAGCAAAAACAAATCGAAGAGCAAATGCAGCGTTACATGGAGCAACAAATGCAGCGGCGTTGATAAAGCATCTGCTTTAATTGATTGTCAACGAGCTGTTATTTGCGACAAAATCGTCGGGTCTTTGATCTTGTCGTCCTCAGCTAAAAGGATTGTTTTCGATACAATTGCGGCAGTTAATCTTGACGTACTTCCCGGCTGAGCCATAACCTGAGCACGGAGATGCTCGGACAAAAGTACTTTTGCTTGAATTTTAGCCTCAACAAGATTCTTTCCCGGATAGTGATCACGATTTGCGATCTAATGAAAAAATAACCTTTTTTGTGACTACGCACAGATGGCATACGCGACATAAGAAACTCCTACCTTCAAAAGAAACGTCACCCCTTTTCACCATATTTTATCAGGATTTAGGGTTATTCACTCTTTGAAAAGGGTGTTTACCGCGTCACTTCCGACCACCGGAAGGTAAGGATAAGTCCTTACAGTATAAAGATTTATCTAAAGCCCGCGGGGGGAATCGAACCCTCAACCTCAGCATTACGAATGCTGCGCTCTGCCAGTTGAGCTACGCGGGCCTGTTAATTAAAGTGATCTCAATAATTCATCTAACTTGTCTACCTGAATTCTCAACACCAGCTGTACTGAATTAAAGAATTATTTTTCCCGATAAACAATACGGCCTCGGCTCATATCGTATGGGCTCATTTCTACCGCTACCCGGTCTCCAGGAACAACGCGAATCCTAAACTTACGCATTTTTCCTGCCAAGCGGCAAAGTACAACGTGATCCATGGCGTCAAGCTTCACTCTAAATGCGCCGCGTACTTCCTCAGTTACAACGCCCATAAGCTCAATCGCTTCTTCTTTTGATTTTGTTTCTTCAGACAATTTTATACCCTATACGGAGCAGCAGCTAACAGTCACTACTCATTATTGCAACAATCA
>JBOFQC010000808.1:0-5736 GCA_051660725.1 Thermoguttaceae bacterium | reverse complement strand
ATTGACCTGCCGGACACCACTGTTGTGGAAGAAATCTCCGTATGGGGCACCAAACAAATTTACGACGTTCTTAATCCTTACTAAAAGGAAAGTAATAGGTGATAAGTGATAAATCGCAGACACCTAACACCTGTTCACCTACTCACCTGTTTACCTACTCACCCTTAAATCACACAGAAATAGCAGCCGACCAACTAGAGGCGGAACACTTCCCGCGAAGCGTAATGCCTGGACGGCAGGTCCCCTATTCACCTATTCTCCACCAATGCTGACACCTGATTTCAAAAAATGTGACGGACTGCTCCCGGTAATTGCACAAGACGCCGAATCTGGCGAAGTGCTTATGCTCGCTTACATGAACGAAGAAGCGTTCAACGAAACCGTTGAAACAGGTCGGGCTGTGTATTTCAGCCGGTCACGTAACAAGTTGTGGCGAAAAGGTGAAGAGAGCGGAAACGTGCAAATGGTCCGTTCAATGTACCTCGACTGCGACCTTGATACGCTCCTGATTAAAGTCGAGCAAATCGGAGGTGCCGCGTGTCATGAAGGTTACAAAAGCTGTTTTTTCCGTAAAATCACAAAAGAAAACGAATCTGGCTACGAAATAATTGGCCAGCGGGTCTTCGATCCGAAAGAAGTTTATAAGAAGTAACAATTGGTCCATTTCTATTTTTCACACATCACATGTTATTAAAACTCGGTATCCCTGCTGGTAGCTTGCAAGAAGCAACGGTTGAGTTGTTTCGCAAAAGCGGTTACAATATTTCAATTCAATCACGTAGTTACATTCCAACAATTGACGACGATGAGATAGAATGCCTGCTCATCCGTGCTCAGGAAATGGCACGCTACGTTGCTAACGGCACGCTTGATGCCGGCTTAACCGGCCACGATTGGGTAGTCGAAACCCGTTCGGATGTCCTTGAAGTTGCTGAACTTAAGTTTTCCAAAGTCAGCCGCCGACCCGTTCGCTGGGTACTTTGTGTGCCGGAAGATTCGCCGATTAAGACAGTAGCCGACTTGCAAGGCAAACGAATCGCAACCGAAGCTGTCGGATTAACAACCCAGTTTCTGGAAAAGCACGGTGTCACTGCCAAAGTCGAATTCAGCTGGGGAGCAACGGAAGTTAAACCGCCGAAACTTGCTGATGCCATTGTCGAAGTTACCGAGACGGGAAGCTCGCTCAAGGCGAATAAACTCCGTATCGTTGCCGAAGTTTTGCAGAGTACGACACGGTTCATTGCCAACCACGATTCGTATGCCGACCCGTTGAAAAAGCAGAAAATTGATGACATTGTGCTTATGCTCAAAGCGACAATGGCTGCCGAGGGCATGGTCGGACTCATGATGAACGTGCCGAAAAACCTTCAAAGCGAAATTGTCGGACTTCTTCCGGCACTTCAAAAGCCGACGATTTCTGCGCTTTCCGACCCGGATTGGATAGCAATTTCGACCATTATCCAGGAATCAGTTGTACGTACACTTATTCCGAAACTCTGCTCTGCCGGAGCAAAAGGTATCGTTGAATTTCCAATCTCGAAAATTATTGAGTAGAAGTTAAATATAGACACTAGACGTTATACTTTAGATATTTGACATCAGAAATCTGAAATCTAACGTCTAACGTCTGAAGTCTAACATCAAAACACACATGCACTCTTATACAACTCTGTCTGTTGGTAAAAAACAATACGGTTATTACAAGCTCGAAAAATTAGAGGAGCTTGGGCTTACAAAATTATCTGAGTTGCCGTATTCGATTCGTGTTCTTTTGGAATCGGTGCTGCGCAACTGTGACGGTGAAGCGGTTACGGAACATGATGTTCGGAGCCTTGCCGCCTGGAAGCCGAAAAATGACACCGAGATAAACGTGCCGCTGAAACCAGCTCGCGTGATTTTGCAGGATTTCACCGGTGTGCCGGCGGTTGTCGACCTTGCAGCGATGAGAAGTGCGATTAAAAAACTTGGCGGCGACCCGAAAAAAGTAAATCCACTCATTCCGGTTGACCTGATAATCGACCACTCAATCCAGACCGATTATTTTGGCACCACTGATTCACTTGAGAAAAACGTCGAACTTGAGTTTTCACGAAATGCCGAGCGGTACGCACTTTTGAATTGGGCGCAAAACTCTCTCGACAATTTCCGGGTGATACCGCCGTCAGTTGGTATCATTCACCAGGTAAACCTCGAATTCCTCGCACAAGTCGTTGTGGAATCCGTATGCGGTACGGCGTCAAAAGCCGGTTCAGACAAAGCCGACACAACCCACTCGGATGTAACGCTTTATCCAGACTCGGTTCTTGGCACCGATTCGCATACCGTCATGATAAACGGGCTCGGCGTTTTAGGCTGGGGCGTCGGCGGTATCGAAGCGGAAGCGGTCATGCTCGGCCTGCCGTATTACATGCTGGCACCGGAAGTTATCGGCTTCGAGCTGACAGGAAAACTTAAACCTGGTGTCACAGCAACGGACTTAGTACTTACGATTACCGAGATGCTCCGAAAAGAAGGGGTTGTCGGAAAATTCGTCGAGTATTTCGGAAGTGGTGCCAGCTCAATGTCGGTTTATGATCGCGCGGTAATAGCAAACATGGCTCCCGAATACGGTGCCACAATGGGCTTTTTCCCGGTTGACGCCAAAACAATTGAGTTTCTCCGTGAAACCGGGCGCGATGAACACCACGTCAAAGTTGTCGAAGCGTACTCAAAAGCGCAAGGTCTTTACCGCGAAGCAGATGCACCGACTCCGAAATACACGAAAACCATCTCGCTTGACTTGGCATCAGTGGTACCATCAATTGCCGGACCGAAACGTCCACAAGACCGGATTCCGCTTGAATCGCCGAAATGTGAATGCGAAAAAGACGTTAAATGTGAATGCAGTGACTCCGCCGCAAAAGCAGTAAATGAGAAACCAATTGATAATTCAGTTGTAATCGCATCCATTACGAGTTGCACGAACACGAGCAATCCCCGGCTTATGTTGACCGCTGGTTTGCTTGCTAAAAAAGCAGTGGAGAAAGGACTTGCAACGAAACCGTTCGTTAAAACGAGTTTGGCACCAGGTTCGAGAGTTGTGACCGCTTACCTCGAAAAATCGGGACTTCTGACACCACTTGAAAAACTCGGATTCAACGTTGTCGGGTACGGATGTTTAACCTGCATTGGTAATAGCGGTCCGCTGCCAGAGTCGGCTGCAAAGGAAATCACCGAAAAGAATCTCTCCGTTTCTGCTGTGTTGAGCGGGAACAGGAATTTTGAAGGACGGGTGAACCCTCTGGTGAAATTGAATTATCTGGCAAGTCCGCCGCTTGTGGTGGCATTTGCCCTTGCTGGCACCACGAGTATCAACATGTTTGCCGACCCGCTTGGAGCTGACGCCAGTGGTAATCCCGTGTTTCTAAAGGACTTGTGGCCGAGCGAAGACGAAATTGATGCCGCCGTTAAATCCGCTTTGGATTTGACGTTATACACACAACTTTACAACTCGGTGTATTCTGCAAGTGACAAGTGGAACGAAATTGCGGCTGAAAAGTCGGAACTTTTCGACTGGGATCGTACAAGCACATACATTCAGGAACCTCCGTTTGTGACCGTTGATGCGGCAGCCACTGGTAAAACTGCCGAAAAATCTACCGGGAAAATTGAGAACGCGAAAGTGCTTGCGTATCTCGGCGATTCGGTAACAACGGATCACATTTCACCTGCGGGTTCTATCAAACCGGATTCACCTGCTGGCAAATTTTTGCAGGAACACGGCGTCGCAGTTGCCGACTTCAACTCTTACGGTGCCAGACGCGGCAACGATTTAGTTATGACTCGGGGCACATTTGCGAATATCCGTATTCGGAACAAGTTGACGCCGGTGATTGAGGGGGGTGTCACGAAGTTTTTCGAGACCGGTGACGTGATGCCAATTTACGATGCCGCAATGAAATACAAGGAAAACGGTACGCCGCTGATTATTTTGGCCGGGAAAGAATACGGTACTGGCAGCAGCCGTGATTGGGCGGCGAAAGGAACCGCACTGCTTGGCGTAAAAGCTGTTATTGCCGAAAGTTACGAAAGGATTCACCGCGGAAATCTTGTCGGAATGGGCGTCTTGCCGCTTGAATTTATTAATGGTCAAAACGCTGAATCACTCGGTCTTGACGGCACGGAAAAATACGCAATTGAGGCCGTGACGCCGGAGTTTAAAATCGGCAGCGAACTTGAAGTGCGGGCAAACGACAAACGGTTCAAAGTGCGTGTGAGAATTGACACCCCGGTTGAACTGACATATTATCTCGCCGGCGGTATCATGCCGAGTGTATTGAAAAAACTTCTATAAAGCGCGTGGGAATCTGCCCGGTTGTTTGATTTCGACTTTCATTTCGTCCGGCATCGGATCGCCGGGCTTCCAGGAATTTTCGTTCGGCTGCCACTCTTTCGGCTCTGAATTGGTGGCGTTATTGGTGTCAGCCGCTGCCGATTCGGAGCCGGTTGTCAGTCTCACAGAAATTTCAGATTCAAGTTTTTCAAGCCGGGAAATTTGCTCCGGTGTCAAAATACCGCGAACTTTTAAGCGGAGATTTTGCATCTTTTCGGAGTTTTGGGCTTTTATGCGGCGAGCTTTTTCTTCATGGTCTTCGCTATATTCTTTAATAAGATTTTTTGGGTTATCAAATTGCGAATTGAAACCGGCTTCCGCTTCGTTTTGAATCGCTTCGAGTTGCTCAAGTTGTTCATCTGAAAGATCAAGAGCACGGTAAGCGTCAAAATTCGGAAGTAATGTGAAAGGCAAATCAGAATCAATTGATTCCACAAGTGACGGAGCCACAAGTTCGTACTCTCTCATACGTTGCAACTGCTCTGGTGTCAGTATTTCTTCGTACTTTATTTGCATTTCGTCAATTAGCGTCCCCAAAGTTTCCTTGACTAATGTAAATGCTTCTTCTGTTGATAGGTTTTCGATTGTTGGGTCAATATCATCCTGCTCTATTTCTACATCGTCGAGTTGTTCTAGCGCAGTCTTTATCGCATCAATTTGTTCTTGCGTGACTCCAGCATATTTGAATGCGTCATCAATTTCGTCTGATTCATCTGAATCGATTCTTAACCAACTCATTTGCCCTTGGGATTCTGCAATTGCCATTTGTCTCGCTATAAGTAAATCAAAAATTTCTTCGTTCTCTGTAGGAGGAGTTGGCACAGAAATTCGCGGCGAACCATCTTCATTTACACTGGTTGCCATAATGTGAAGTACACCATTATCTAAATACTGGTATTCGTATTTTGTCCAGCCAAGCGAATTGCCGTTTTCGTCGAAATTTTCATGAATACCTTCCGGCGGAAGTTCCTGGGCATTTTGCTCAGGAAAATAGTCTACTTTATTGGGTGTGTATTCTTGTGCCGAGGCAGGGGGTGGAATCAGTAGAGAAATGGCAAAAACAAACGCTGCGAAAATATACAGAAATGGCTTTTTCATGGTGTGAATGGGGTTTGCCCGGGGACTTCGCGTTGCTGCGTCCCCGGCTCTTTTTTTTGTAAAAAGATTACTGGTGAAGTGTATTATAACAAGGTCACAATATAGCGAAAATACCAATTTTAGGGACTGTAAAAATTTCCTGTTTTTCCTAATTTTACCAAAAATCATCTTTTTCGTTAAAATCGATATTGTTTTTACGGTAAATTGGCCGATAAAGATGACACACGAAAAGACTAGACCGAAATCTTTTTTTCGAAATTTGAAAT
>JBOFQC010000807.1:0-2423 GCA_051660725.1 Thermoguttaceae bacterium | reverse complement strand
CGAGTTCATGATTGGGTTGGACACGATTTTTCGACACATACGCAAGTTCCGTCACCGTACTCTGACGGCGGACGGGTTTATTCGCCGTTTCCGATAACTTTGATAATGATAATCGTAACAGGTGTCGGTGTCGTCGCTTTCGGCGGTAAGATTCTTGCAACCCGCGGCTTTCATGGCTTGTTTATTGCGCCTGAGCCGTGGTGGTGGTACTGGGTACTATTGGCGGGCATTCTGAATTTAATGGGTTTCTTTTTCCAAGTGCAAGGTTTACTTTTAGCGAGTGCGGCAAAAATGTCGCTTATTTCCGCGTCCCAAATCGTTATTCTGGCAGTTGTCGGCGTGTTGTTTTTCAAAGAGCCAATGAGCATACTGATTCTCATCGGCGTCGTTCTGACAATTACTGGCGTAATTTTCGCGTCGAAAGAAAATTAAACCGTATCCGCTAAGGATGCGTTTTTTGTAACCAACGGTAAACCTGTTTGCAGAGTGCAGAATTATTTTTGCAGCGGTATTGCCGGTTGTAATTTTTTTATTATGCAATAAAATTTGGCGTGTATTTTCCTGCCAGAAGTCAGAAATCAGATGTCTAGCGTCTGAAGTCTAACGTCTTAACTTACTCACAATTCTCCAAAAAATGTACCGAACAACTACATGCGGCGAACTACGTTCCGAAAACCAAGAACAAAAAGTGACACTTTGCGGTTGGGTCGATTCCAATCGGGATCACAGCGGCGTGCTTTTCATAAATCTACGTGACCGGTATGGTATCACGCAGGTTGTGTTTTCAACAAAAATCGGAGCCGAGCAGTTCGAGCTTGCCAGATCGCTTAGAAATGAAGACGTCGTGCAAGTGACCGGGACCGTGAATCTTAGACCCGACGGAATTGTAAACAAAAAGCTCCCGACCGGTCAAATCGAAGTAATTGCCGAACAGTTAACGGTGCTTAATCGAAGCGCAAATTTGCCGCTGATTCCAAGTGCACCGGAACTTCCAGCCGAGGAACTGCGTCTCAAGTACCGTTACCTTGATCTTCGCAGATCGGCAATGCAAAAGACGTTACTTTTGCGGCACCGGATCACGAAAGTTATCCGCGACTATTTCGACGAGAGAAGTTTCGTCGAAGTTGAAACGCCGATTCTCGGAAAAAGCACGCCGGAAGGTGCCCGGGACTATCTTGTTCCGAGCCGTGTTTCGCAAGGTTCTTTTTACGCACTGCCGCAGTCGCCGCAGTTGTACAAGCAGATTCTTATGATTGCCGGATATGACCGGTATATACAGATTGCCCGCTGCTTCCGAGATGAAGACCTGCGAGCTGACCGGCAGCCGGAGTTTACCCAGTTGGACGTGGAAATGTCTTTTATCGATATGGAAGATATTTTAGATATTATAAGCGGACTTATTTCCCGGCTTATGAAAGACGTTTTAGGACGGGAACTGAAGTTGCCGATTCCGCGTATGTCTTACGACGAAGCAATGGAACGGTTCGGCCACGACGCCCCGGATTTGCGGTTCGGAATGGAACTGATCGACTTGACTGAGATTGCAAAAACGGTTGAGTTTCGCGTTTTCCGTGGTGCCGCTGACAGTGGAGGCAGGGTGCGTGGTATCAACGCTAAAAACGCTGCCGACAAATATTCGCGTAAAGACATTGACGGATTAAGTTCGTGGGCGGCTGACAATTTCGGTGTCAAAGGGGTCGCGTGGATGAAAGTCGAAGCGGACGGAAACCTCTCCGGTTCAATTGCGAAAAACTTTACGGAAGAAGAGCTTGCGAAAATTGGTGCCAAAATGGGAGCGGAGCCGAACGATTTTCTGCTTTTCTCGGCTGACACATTCGAGACAACGTGCCGGGTTCTGAACGGTTTGCGAAGACGGTTGGCTGCGGAACTGAAATTGATTGATCCGAACGAGATGAATTACTGCTGGATTCTTAATTTCCCGATGTTTGCGTGGAATGACGAGGAGATTGACACCGTTGGCGGACGTTGGGACGCGATGCACCATCCGTTTACGGCACCACTGGTAGATCACGTGCAGTATTTGGATTCTGACCCAGGCAAGATACGTGCGCAGGCTTACGACTTGGTGCTTAACGGTTTCGAGGTTGGTGGCGGCACGATTAGAATTCACGATTCGAATGTACAAGCGAAAGTTTTCGAGCTTCTCGGCATGTCGCAGGAAACCGCGAAAGAAATGTTCGGATTCCTTCTCGACGCGTTGCAGTTCGGCGCACCGCCGCACGGTGGTATCGCACTTGGACTTGACCGTTTGGTGATGCTTTTCGGCGGACTAGACAACATCCGCGACTGCATTGCGTTCCCGAAGACGGCAAAAGCGACTGATTTGATGACCGGCGCACCCGGCGATGTGGCAAAGCGACAACTAGACGAACTGGCTATTGCGTGTAAAAAAACTCAATAAC
>JBOFQC010000806.1:0-8618 GCA_051660725.1 Thermoguttaceae bacterium | reverse complement strand
CGTGTGAAGTAATATTGCTTAAAATCTCGCGTTCCCGACTCGGATCAAGCACTTGCATGTTGTGCTCTTTCTTGTACTTGGCGATTTCAAGCGAACAATCCATTCGGCGAACCAAAAGGTCGGCCAAATCGTTATCAAGCGAACTTATCTGTTTACGTAATTCTTCCAGTTTTTCCATTATATATTCAATACATATTCAATTAGTAATGCTTTACAAATATTCAACATAATTTTTGTACCCGTTAACGTTTTTTTGTGTTCTCCGACCCAACGGGTCAAACTATCAATAGCCCAGGGTTGAGTTGCAATCGCAGCGAAGCACACGAAACCCTGGGAAAAATGAACAAAACAAATACAACCCTTTAGGGTTGCACAACCTCTAACAAGTACGACCCTAAAGGGTCGGTTTCATATTATTGAACGCCATACCCAGCACTGCGGCTGCTTCGTTTCACTCCGCAGTCTTGTACTGGGCTATTGACGGTGCGACCCTACGGGTCAGAATTCCAAAAGCAATTTTCGTGAGCGGGCGTAATATTTTTAACCAACCAGCGGTCTGATACGTTCAACGGCTTTAACAACGTCGTCAAATGCTTCGGGAGCCAGTGATTGCGGACCGTCACAAAGTGCTTTTGCCGGGTTCGGATGCACTTCGATCATAAGTCCGTCACAACCAGCGGCAACAGCGGCCAAGGACATTGGTTTTACCAGCTTCGACATTCCTGTTGCGTGGCTTGGATCAACGATTATCGGTAAATGCGTAAGCGATTTCAAAAACGCAACGGCAGCCAAATCCAACGTGTTTCTAATTGCAGTTTCAAATGTTCGAATACCGCGTTCACAAAGAATAACTTGAGTGTTGCCGCCCGACAAAATGTATTCGGCACTCATCAAAAATTCTTCAATTGTGTTTGCCAGGCCGCGTTTGAGCAGAATCGGTTTGCTAAGCCGTCCCAACTCCTTGAGCAACTCGAAGTTCTGCATGTTTCTGGCTCCGACCTGAATAATGTCGACTTCCTCAAAGAGCGGAAGTTGTGACAAATCCATGATTTCGGTCACAATTGGCAGGCCGGTTTCTTTTTTCGCCTGAAGAAGAAGCTCGAACCCTTGCGCCCGTAATCCCTGGAAAGCGTACGGACTTGTTCGTGGTTTAAAAGAGCCGCCGCGTAACATTTGCGCACCGGACGCTTTGATTTTATGAGCGGCCTCGAGAATCTGTTCGCGTGATTCAACACTGCACGGACCGGCAATAATCACGAAATTTCCGCCGCCGATTTTCACACCAGAGACGTCAATTATCGTGTCGTGCGGATGAAATTTCCGGTTAGCCTTTTTATACGGTTCCTGAATCCGTCTGACATCGTCGACGATATCCATTGACCGAATCATGTCAACATCCAGCACCGAAGTGTCACCGATTATTCCCATAACCGTCTGTTCGGTACCTTCACTAAGATGCACGCCGAGATTAAGTCCAGCCAACCAATTTGTCAGGTTTTCGAGCTGCTGCTGTGACTTGCTCTTCTTTAATATGATAATCATTGTAGCTTTAGAATTTTAGCTGTAATAAGTAGAATAATACAACAGTCTACAGCGGTTACGAATTTTTGCAAGGGTACGTTCCGTGTGTTGTGTTTGGTATTAAAACCCGAGTTCAAACTCAACGGTCCAGGTGCCGTTTGCGTCTGGTTCAAGAATCCAGTGCGGTTGGACGCAAACCGACTGGTGGACCAATTCGAATCCGCCTTCTGATTGGCTCACCGACTCGATTGGAAATGCGTAAATATTCGTCGGCTTCGAAAACGCAATGCTCGCATCAACACCAAGCCATTCGTCAATCAACGAAAGGTTCGACGCGCTGTAAAGATCAAGATTCGTGCTTAAATTGCCGAGCTTTTCCACTTTTGGGCCCTGCCGCATTGAGAAATAACGGTCTTCCGCACCGCCCGGCAAACCAGCAAAATTAAGCTCAACTGCGAAGTGCATCCGGTAATCGCGGGGCAGATTTTCCAACCTGTACGCAATTTCCAGCGTTTTGCTCCCGGCAGTTAACGTGATCCCCTTCTGAATCCGTATTGCCGCACCGTAAGCGGTCCCTTCACTCTCCATGAAAAGCTGGATTTTGCCCGGCTTTTTACGTATTATCGGTTCGTAAACCGCATTTACAAACGAACCATGTTGATGCACATTTCCGCTCCGTACTGCGCCGAAATCGGTCTCCGCATCGTAAAAAAGATCAACCAGACTTTTTCGCGGGTACCAATCGTATTGTATCTGCCGATCCAGCCCCTGCTGTTTCAACACGACACGGTTTCCGTTGCAATCAACGGTATTTGAGTCGTTTGCTGCTTGAAATACCAATTTGTGATACGCTTCCGGCTTGCGAGTCATAGTCGCCAGAATGTTGTGCGAAATCGATTTCAAGTCAAGCTCGTAAATTATGCCGCCCGAAAACGGAGCAGTCCAAACGGCAAGGTGTTCGTTCGTCAGTTTCACCTCGTTGTGCGAATCGAAATTGAAGTCCGCAACTTCCTCGTCAACCCAACTTTCGTTCTGGTGAGCGGCTTCGTCAAGTTTTTTGTCCGCTTCGATCAGTTCGTGAAACACAGCGTTTCGCAAGTGCGGCAAATACACACCGCCAAACGCTCCGTGCCAATATCCGCAGTTACACTGGCCGCGGTACAAATTGTTTATGCAAGAAACGTCGGCACTTGGAGTTGCGTTTATTTTCGAACTCGTGTACATCATTCTGGCGTACATTTCGTTTGATTCCGGGTAACGAACTTTAAAATTCCGCCAAAAACCGCCACGTACGAATTTACGGAGCGTCTCCCACCGCACGTCGGACTCCATTTCTTTCGAAATCCGAGCCAAATCAAGTTGCCGGTCAGGGGGCAAAACCCATTCTGTCATCTCCCGGTAACTTCCGTCCGGCAAATAAACGGTTCCAAGCGGCGGAACCGACGTAATAACTTCGTATGGAGTCGTGGTAATCAACCAATCCGCGTTGTCGCATAGAGCCTGACAAAACCGGTGCAACCAGCGTTCACCGAAAACCGTCCCACTCGTATTCGGCCAGCTTCCGAACTTTTCGCCGTCATCACCGTGAACGAAAACGGCGTTGTCGTTTTGCTCCGCCTGTTTACGAAAAAAATCAATTGCGTCTTCGACGTTTCGAAACGGAATAAGATACCGGAGCCGTTCAGCACCGGGAAATATAAACATTGTCTTGCCGTCATCTTCCGTAATGTAATGTTTCCAAAGAGCGTTTTCAGACAGCCCGGCGTTTTTAAAATGACAGTCGTCGAGAATCGTGTATTTAATTCCCGCCTCGACAAGATCACGGACGTAAGATTGTTCCCAAACCCGTTCCGGCGTCCAGATTCCGTGAACTTCTGCGCCGAGGTTCTTTTTTATCCAATCAGTGTATTTCCTAATCTGGCCGATTCGGTCATGCGTCGGAAGCATTGCCAGAATCGGTTCGAAAAACGGTCCGCCAACGATTTCAATACGGTTTTCGGAAACAAGCTTTGAAAGCCGGTCAACGTATTCCGGATGCGCGGTTTCGAGCCACTCCATGAGCGAACCGCTGGTGTGCAGTGTCAGCTTCAGAGCCGGGTACTGACTAAATACGTCAAGAAACGGCAGGTAGCTCTCCTGGTACGACTGTTCAAAAAGATGTTCAAAATTCCCAATCGGTTGATGATTGTGGAGAGCAAAAATAAATCTAATCTGAGACATATAGACCTGCGCGTAATTTTTGAGCTGGTTTGTTAAGCTAAAAACTCGCGATTTCTCGACTTTTGCGACTTCGTTTCACTACGTCAGGAAAGTCGAGTACCAAATTTTTTGAAACTATCTGTAAATAAAGGCTTTAGGCATTGGGTAATAGAATTAATAAAGAGCCGGGGGGTGTAGCGTAGCGCAACCCCCCGGGTAAATACATTCTTACTTTCCTTTTTTATGATCGCCAATGTTCGGGACATTCTTGTGAGCGTCAGGACCAAAGTACCGCAGGCTGACCAACGGTTCGCTTCCTGTGTTTTCAACGACGAAACCTTCTTTCGCAGCTTCAGCGGTGATGTAAAGTTCGTCGTTCGGTTCTTCACCGTAACGAATCATGACCGGTGTTTCAATCGCGAGTTTGCCGATTTTTCCGCAACCTTGAACCGTGATCCAACCACTTGCGGCACCGTCTTTGATCTTGCATTTACAGCCTGGCATTACCGTAAGCTCTTTCGCGGAGAAAAGTTGCTTGCCGTCAATCTTACCGTAAGTGATCCATTTGTCAAAGTATCCGTCACCCGACTGCGCCGGATCAATAATCGGCTCGACGTAGTTCGTGTCCTTGAAGTGCGGATCAACGTTTTTGTTCCAATCAAGCTGCTCAATGATGAAATCGAGGTCCTGATGTTTGTCTTTCGGCACATCCTTAACGAGCAGGTCCCACGGAACTTGGCGACCTTCAACCAAAGACTGATACATACCGAAAACGTCGCTTCCCCACTGCGGTTCGTAAGTGCAGAGCGAACCCGGTGCGTGAAGAACACCTGCCGGAATGATCCAACCGGTGCCGCGTTTCAGGCGGTACGCTTTCGATAAGTCGAGAATACCGTTATCTCCTTTGTTCCAATCTTCGAGGCATTTCCGCATGTCGGCTTTCGTGGTACCCGGCTCAAGTCCCATAAACGTGTAATCGAAATGGTTCTCGGCAGCGTTAAGTTGCGGCGGATAATAGTACGCTTCCGGCTTGCCTTCCTGACCGGTTAATGCGGCATCTTTTTGCATCTGGTGCATGTGATGCGGAATCGGTCCAGCGTTATCGAAAAACTTCGAGTAGACCGGCCATTTTTTATATTTTTTCCAAATAGCGGCACCGACAACAGCGTCTTGTCCTTCTGCGACAGCGTCACGGAGCAGGAATTTTTGTCCTTTGAACTTCACGTAACTCAAACCTTCGTCGTCGGCACGGTTATCGTTTGCCGCTTCCGTTGTACTTGCAAACCAACGTTCATCGATACCGCCGCGGTGAACACCGAGTGCGTACCAATCCGTCGGGGCAAGCTTAATACGCTTACCGGGATGAAGAAACACACGTGGCACCCAGTTTGGAATCAAACGTAAAATTCCTTCGCCGGCGTCCATTGCCTGCTGAAGTACCTTTGCGACATTATCTTTCTTTACGGGGGTTGAACGATTCTGACATTTACATTTGGATTCTGGCATTTTTTTCTCCTAAAAACAAAAAAGTGTTATCCTTTGAATATATACCGTAGCACGTCATGGCGGTGCGCTTCGCGTGAAGTGTTCCGCCTCCCGTTGGTCGGCTCTTTTTGCCGAAGTTTCGTTGGTAGGAAAGGTAAACTTCCCTTTTTTCTCAACATTATAAATGTAACTCTATTGCCGTTGAACAGTATACATTCTCCATAAAAACGAAAAAACGGCTTGCATATCAGAACAACATTGTAAATCGACATTACCCACAAAGTCAAGACAAGCGGCAAAAGATTTGTCGAAAGGGGTGCGCGCAAATTTTCTGGGTAAAACTATAACATTTTTGTTGCCTTTTTTATTTCGTACTATCAGAATCCTGGCTCCGTAGGAGCGTTCTGATTATAGCCCGGAGTGCGGGGAGCAGAGCGAACAAACTCCGGGTTTTGCGGCTACAAAAGTAAAAAGCCGCGTAGCGGCAACCTAATCCGCATTGGTAAATTTAGGTCGCTCCTCTGGAGCTTGATTTTATTTGAACAGTTACCCAGGGTTTCGCTGCGCTACACCCTGAGCTTCTATGAAAAACATTTGTCAAGCTGAGATAAAGATTATTTTTTTCCCAATCTTCTATTCGAGCATCCCAATCGGTAGCCCATTGTAATGTTGCGATTCTAGTCTGAAGGCTGCCCTATCTACAAAAAGGTTGTCCCGCTGGGACTAAAAATGCAAGCACTTTGGTCTCGCAAACATGTATATTACCCAGTATTGCAAGGAAATTTGCGCGCACCCCGTTAGACGGCAGACGTTATACTTCAGAATTTGTCTGGCGAATCCGCTTTTTCAGACTTTTTCTGGAAAAATTTGACTTGTTTTCTGAAATCTAACGTCTGACATCTGAAGTCTAATGTCCAACATACAAACTTTACATGCACCCTTTCCGAAGCGGTTTGAAAATGGTAATATAAGGATACTGAAGTCGCTTGACATTTCGGTATACCAATTAACATCAATAACAATTAAAACAGAGGGTTAAATGGACTTTCATCAACTTATTTCCAGCCTTGCGGAATCTTCCGGGGGCAAAATCGTAATGTTTGTGGCTGACGGACTCGGTGGGCTTCCACTCACCCCCGGCGGACCAACAGAGTTGGAAAAAGCGAACACACCGAATCTCGACAACCTTGCGAAAATCGGAGTTTCCGGCATGTCGTATCCAATCAAGCCGGGCATCACGCCGGGAAGCGGACCGGGCCACCTCGGACTGTTCGGTTACGATCCGATGCAGTACGTAATCGGTCGCGGCGTTCTCGAAGCGGCAGGTATCGGATTCGCAGTAGGACCAAATGACGTTGCGATTCGTTGCAATTTCTGTACCGTTGACGCAAACGGAAACATCACGGACCGACGAGCTGGTCGTATCCCGTCAGACGAAAGTGCGAAAGTCGTCGAACTTCTCAAACCTATAAAAATTCCCGGTGTGGAAATTTTCGTCGAGCCGGTGCAGGAACACCGTTTCGTCGTTGTTTTCCGCGGTGAAGGACTCGTCGGAAACGTTGCCGACACCGACCCGCAAAAAACCGGTGTGCCGGTTCTCGACCCGGTTGCACTTGACGAAGCGAGCAAAAAAACCGCTCAAATTGCGAAAGAATTCCACACACAAGCGGCCAAAATTTTGGCGTCTCAGCCGAAAGCGAATTCGCACACAATGCGTGGATTTGCCAACAAACCGTCACTTCCGCACTTCCCGGAACTTTTTGGCATGAAGTCGGCAGCAATTGCGGTTTATCCAATGTACAAAGGACTTGCAAGCCTCGTCGGAATGGAAATCGTCGGCAAACCGCACACGCTTTCCGAAGAAATTGACGTGTTGAAAAATGCGTGGAACGATTACGATTTCTTCTTCGTTCACTTCAAATACACCGATTCGCGCGGCGAAGACGGCGATTATGACGCAAAAGTGAAAATGATCGAAGAATTCGACTCGGTTATTCCACGAATAATGGAACTGAAACCGGCCTGTTTGGTTGTAACCGGAGATCACAGCACACCGGCAAAAATGGCGTCGCACAGTTTCCACCCGGTTCCGACGCTTATCGTTTCCGACTTGGCCAGAACCGACGCTTGCCAAACTTTCGGCGAAACAGCCGCAAATTGTGGCGGACTCGGACATTTCGAAGCCATGTACTTGATGCCACTAGCAATGGCTCACGCCAACCGACTCGGTAAATTCGGAGCGTAATTTCTCCGAAAGTCGCCAATATTACCCGCCAACTTACGTTGGCGGTTCGCTAACTTTTTTATCACCTATCACTTAATCACTTTCCCTTTGTACCATGCAAAAAATAATCGATTACATTTCGGCCAATTCACAGCGGTTTCAGGATATTTATTTCGACCTTTTGCGGATACCAAGTGTGAGTGCCGACCCAAAATACAAGCCGGAAATCGAGAAAGCGGCAAAGTTTCTCGAAAAACTTCTTACCGAAATCGGACTGAAAACGGAAATAATTCAAACGGAGGGGAACCCGCTCGTTTACGCCGAGACACCGCCAATTCCGGGCGCACCGGTACTTCTTTTTTACGGCCATTACGATGTGCAGCCAGCTGAGTACCCGGACAAACGTTGGAATTCTGATCCGTTCAAGCCGGAAATTCGCGGCGAAAACGTTTTTGCTCGTGGTGCCAATGACGACAAAGGGCAATTTCTCACCCACGTGTTCGGAGCCGAATCGGTTCTGAAAACCGAACCGGGCAAAAAAGTACAACTTAAATTCCTTCTTGAAGGGGAAGAGGAATCTGTCGGAAGCATAAGCGTATCCAAATTCCTCGAATCTGTCGAGAATCGTAAAAAACTTGCCTGCGACTGCATTGTGGTAAGTGACACCAGCATGTTCGGCGAAGACCAGCCGGCGATTACATACGGACTTCGTGGTATCGCAGCGGTTGAACTTTTTCTTACCGGTCCGTCACGCGACCTGCACAGCGGCGATTTCGGCGGCACGCTTTTCAACCCGGGAATTGCACTCGCTAAAATGCTTGCCGGATTAATTGACGAAAATGGTGTCGTGCAAGTGCCCGGCTTTTATGATGACGTGCAAACTATCACGGAACTTGAAAAGGAAGGGTACGACAAGCTGAATTTCGACGAAAAGGAATTTTTCGGCAAAATTGACGTGGATAAGAGTTTCGGCGAAAAAGGTTATACGACTCTTGAACGCCGCTGGGCAAGACCGACATTTGATATCAACGGTATCACATGCGGTTATCAGGGAGAAGGCTCGAAAACAATTATTCCGGCAAAAGCATCTGCGAAGTTTACTTTCAGACTTGTTCCAAGTCAGGACCCGGAAAAAATCGTTGCCGCTGTCCGTGAGAAGCTGGAAACCCTTTTGCCGCCGGGCATTAAA
>JBOFQC010000805.1:0-2654 GCA_051660725.1 Thermoguttaceae bacterium | reverse complement strand
GTCTCCGAAAATTGTTACGGAGAATGACAAAACGCTGTCCAAAACAATTGTGTTCGTGATTGACCACTCCGGAAGTATGTCCGGTGAAAAAATCAATCAGGTTCGCGAATCGCTCAAGTTCGGCCTGAACACGTTAAAGCCCGGCGACACGTTTAACATTGTCTCGTACAATGATCGGGTGGAATCTTTCAAGCCGGAAATTCAGGAGTTCAACGACGAAAACCGGAAGCAAGCGATTAGCTTTTGCGATTCGTTGCGAGCAAGCGGAAGCACAAATATCGGGGCCGCGTTTTCAACCGCTCTCGGAATGTTGCAAGACAAAAAACAGCCAAGTTACATTGTTTTCCTGACTGACGGATTACCGACCAGCGGTGAAATGGACGAAATGCGTTTGGCAAATATTGCTAAAGATAATAATAAAGTAAACGCCCGAATCTTCTGCTTCGGAGTCGGTTTCGATGTTAACGCCCGATTACTTGACCGCCTTGCAAGAGACGGAAACGGTATGTCGGAGTTCGTACTTCCGAACGAAAATATTGAAGGGCGTATAAGTTCATTGTGCAACCGGATCAGTTCGCCAATTTTGGCCGACGCGGAGTTCGAGATAAAATCGCGATACCATTCGGACACTATTTCGCATTTGACGAATCTGGTTTATCCGTCCGGTAAGTTCGACCTTTTTGCCGGGCAGCAGCTCGTAATTGTTGGACGGTACTCCAAACCGTGCGAAATCGAGATCAAACTTAAAGGAAAAGTCGGCGAAACACCGTGCGAATACACTTATTTCGGCAAACTTGTCGAAAAGAGCGGAGACTCAAAAGACGGATTCATTGAACGGCTCTGGGCAATGCGCAGAATCGGCGAAATCCTCGACGCAATTGATCTGAAAGGCAAAAACCAGGAACTAATCGACGAACTTGTCAAGCTCTCGACGAAACATGGTATTCTGACTCCTTACACTTCGTTTTTGGCAGACGAAAACTCCGTACTGACCGCTCGAAACAGAAACGCTTCCGTTGCTTCTGAAAATCTCGCTGAATTAGAAACGGTGTCTGGTTCTTCCGGCATTGCCCAACGTGGATTCAAGTCGGAAATGCAAAACACGAACCAAGTTGCCTCTGGACTCGGCGCACCCGGAATGTTCAACGCAGATTTAAGTGTTCCTGCGATGAACAGTGGAATGGCTCGCGGCGGCATGGGCGGTGGCATGATGGGTGGTGGTGGAGGCAGAACAAAACGTTCTGATGGTCACTTCTTAACAGGTAGGCCTGGCATTGTCGGACAAGGAGGTGCTGTTGCTGATGAAGCAGCAGCTGATTCTAAAGCAGCGGATTTGTTCGAATCTGTTGCCCAAAATGCGGTTCAAAACGTAAATAACCGTGCGTTTTTCCAGAAGGGCGAAACGTGGATCGATTCCACATTAACCGAAGCTCAACAGGAGCCGAAGAACATTATTACGGTTAAGCAATTCAGCGAAGAATATTTCGACCTGATCAATAAGAACGGTAAAGAATTGTCCCAATACTTGGTATTCGACGAACCGGTACTCTTGAACTTTAACGGTCAAGCATACCGATTCGAGCCGTGATGAGAGGCAGACTTTAGACGTCGGACATAAGATTACTGGATGCCACCTCCTCGGTTTTCCGGTACTTGTGTCTGGCGTCTAGTGTCTGCTTTACGTCTGAAGTCTAACGTCTAACGTCTATTTTCTCAACATAACGCGTGAGTCGGCAACGGAACAACCTTTGCCTTCAGCGTGAACGATAAGCGGGTTGATGTCGCACTCGGCGATTTCCGGGTGGTTCACAACCATTGCGGACATTCTTAAAATTACGTCAACAATTGATTCGGTGTCACATTTCGGCGTGCCACGGTAACCGTCGAGAACTTTGTGCGACTTGATTTCGCGCACCATTTGCTCGGCGGAAATCTTCCACATCGGAGCAAGTCTGAACGAAACGTCTTTGAGAAGTTCGACCAATGTACCACCAAGTCCGAACATCATGAGCGGGCCGAGTCCGTCACGATTGCAACCGACGATTACTTCGACACCCTTGTCAGCCATTTCTTCGATAAGAATGGCGTCAATTTTCGCGCCCGGCACGTTTTTGGCAATGTTTTCGTAAATCTTGGCGTAACCGGCTTTGGCACCTTCAACGCCTTCGATGTTAAGAAGAACCCCACCTGCATCGAACTTGTGAACAACGTCAGCGGACATGACTTTCATGACGACTTTCTTGCCGATTTTTCCAACAATCTCGCCAGCTTCGTCAGCCGATTTCGCGATTCCGCTGGAAAGAAGCGGTAACTTGTAGCATTCGAAAAGTGCACGGCAGTCGGCTTGCGTAAGATATTTTTCTTTTTCGCTTCCGAGAAAACCGTCAATAATTTTCTTCGCTTTTTCAACGTCGCAGTCGTTGTATTTAACGTATTCGCGTTCGCTGAGGTTTTTAACTTCGGTAAGTTTAACCGCAGAAGCAAGTGCTTTGACGGCATCTTCCGGGAAAGCGTAGTTCGGAACGCCACCCGTGACGAGATTCGACACACCTTCCGCAACGTCTGCGACGCCCATGAAAGCACCGACGACTGGTTTGCCAATCGCTTTCACAACCGGCGGAATGATTTTGCCAATATTGTCAGTGTCGGTCATC
>JBOFQC010000804.1:0-8578 GCA_051660725.1 Thermoguttaceae bacterium | reverse complement strand
CAACGAAGCGAACAGGCAGATTGTTCCCTGTTTTCTAACCAGTGAAAGTGCTTGTTCCTGTGGTGCTGCGGCAGGTGCGGCTACGATTACCACATCCGCACCGATTCCGTTGGTTTCGCGACGTACTAATTCGAGTAGGTCTACACTTCCCGGATCGACTACCAAATCTAGCCCGAATTTTTCCGCTTGCTTTAACCTTTCGGAATTGAGTTCGGAAACGATTACTTTTCCGGCACCGGCAGCTTTGGCAACCAATGCGTTCAGGAGCCCCATTGGTCCGGCCCCCATAACCAGTACGGTGTCACCTTTTTGCACGTTACATTGGTTCACGGAGTTTACGGCACAACTTACCGGTTCGGCAAGAGCGGCGTGTTCCGGCGCGACACCGGCGGGCACTTTTACAACGTGACCGTTTTTCAGTGCAAGAGCCGGCAAAACCGTGTATTCGGCCATTCCGCCCGGATACGCGAACCCCATTGCCGCTAGCGATTCGCATAAATTGTTAAATCCGCGTTTGCAGTAAAAACATTCGCCGCAGGAGACGCTTGTTGCCATTACAATTCGGTCTCCTACTTTCATGTTACCGGGTGCGTTCGGACCGACCTGTTCAACAATACCGGTGAACTCGTGGCCCATTGGAAGTGGAGCTTTTATGCGTGGATTTCCATGATTCTTACTTTTCAGGTCGGTACCACAAACGGCACACGCATCAATTTTGACGAGCACTTCGTCTTGTCCGCATGTAGGCTTTGCTATTTCTTCGTAGCGGATGTCGCCGGGTGCGTAATAAACAATTGCTTTCATTTTATAACTTTCGGTAAGAGTGTTTGCGGTATTTCTTCGTTTGGAATTCAGTTTATTACTCCCCGGAGCATGGCTCCGGGGCTAACTTTGGAATAGGGTTCCAAGGCGAACTTAAACTTAGGTCGTCTGCTCGCTTTGATCTTCCGTTGTAGTGTCACTTGCAGGAGCTGGAGCAACGGCTTCAGGTAAATCGGCAGTTTCCACGTCGGAGTTTGAGTTGGCGTCTTTCGGAATCCGTCTGATTGCGACCAACGTGTCACCTTCTTCGAGATTCATAAGTCGCACCCCTTGGGTGTTACGGCCCATTACCCTAACGTCGCTTACAGCAATACGCTGAATCTGGCCACGAGTCGTTATCATCATAACTTCGTCGTCGTCTTTTACACGTGTGATGCTTACAACCGGTCCGTTACGTTTCGAGGTTTGGATATCTTTAAGCCCAAGTCCGCCACGTTTTTTCGTTTTGTAGCATTTCCCGGATGCGAGTTCGTCTTCTGGCGAATCAACGGTGTCGGTATCATTATCAACTTCGGAATCAACTTCAACGTCAGAATCCGTGTCGGCGTCCAATTCGGTATCCGTACCGGGTTTTTCTTCTTCCGGCTCGGCATTTGGACCAATTGGAGTACGCTTACCGTATCCATTTGCACACGCTGTCAAAAGCGTCATGTCCGGTGATGCTACTACCAGTCCAACGGCGTGGTCACCTTTACGTAATCTAATTGCTTTCACACCACTAGCACTTCGTCCCATTGCCCGCGCGTCGGTGTGACGGAAACGAATTGCGTTGCCGCTGGCTGACGAAATGATGAGCTCGTCGCCGGGACCGACAACGGTTGCGTCAATAAGTTCGTCACCTTCACGAAGTTTAATAGCGATAATGCCACCTTTCGTCGGACGTCTGAACGCCGAAAGTGCGGTTTTCTTGACCAAGCCGTTTTTAGTTGCAAGCACAAGGTAACGGTCCAGTTCGTCAAAGTCGCGAACCGCAAGGCAGTCGGCTATTTGCTCGCCTTCCGTTAGGTTGAGCATGTTCACAATCGCCCGGCCCTTGGAAGTCGGCGGAAGTTGCGGCAAATTGTACACCTTTTCCCAATAAACCTTTCCTTTGTTTGTAAAGAAAAGCAGATAATTGTGTGTGGAGGTAACAAATAAATGTTGAATCGGGTCTTCTTCGGCAACTTTTGCACCGATTCTGCCTTTTCCGCCGCATTTTTGCGCCCGGTAAATCGAAACCGGCGTCCGTTTGATGTATCCGCCGTTCGTGAGGGACACAACCATTGTTTCTTCGTCGATTAAATCTTCGAGGTCAATGTTAGTCGCTTCCTGACCGTTAATTTCGGTTCGGCGTTTGTCACCGTGTTTTCGCTTGATTTCTTCAAGGTCTTCACGTATCATTTCGCGGATTTTCTGCTCGTCACCGAGAATTTTCAAGTATTCGCCGATTTCTTTAAGCAGTTCACGGTATTCGTCACCCAGCCGTTCCTGTTCGAGGTTGACCAAGTGTCCCAAAGTCATACGTAAAATGGCGTCCGCTTGAACCGGTGTGAGCGTGTAACTCTCCGCTTTGCCACGTTCCGATTGGAAGAAGCCGAACCCTTCGTCACCAAGAGCACGTTGTAGCATTGAGGAAGGACACTCAATTAACATGAGCCGGGATTTCGCTTCTGCTTGCGTTTTCGAGGTTCTGATTGTTCTAATCACCTCGTCAATGTTGGCGTGGGCAATTATCAACCCTTCAACTGTGTGTTTACGTTTGCGCGCTTTGGCAAGCAGGAACTGCGTACGACGCCGTATGACAGCCATGCGGTGACGTATAAATTCCTCGATCATCTCCTTGAACGTGAGGACACGAGGCTTTCCGTCAACTAAAGCGAGTAAAATAATAGAGAACGAATCCTGGAGCGGCGTAAACTGATAAAGTTGGTTAAGCACCACATCCGGGTCGGCGTCCCGTTTCAGTTCGAGGACGAGCCGGACAGGTTCTTTAAGGTCTGATTCGTTTCGTGTACCGGAAATGCCGGTCACTTTTCCCAACGTTACCGCTTCGGATATTTTTTCCTCGACCCTGTCACGCGTCTGCTGGAATGGAATCTCGGAAACAATAATTCGGGTCTTTTTATTATGTTCTTCAACACTTGTCCTGGCACGGATGACAATGTTGCCACGTCCGGTGAGATAACCGCGAGCAATTCCGCTTCTTCCGCAAATTATGCCGCCGGTTGGAAAATCCGGACCCGGACAGATTTTAAGCAGCTCAAGCGGTGAAATTCCCGGCTCTTCCAGAACCGCCATTGTCGCGTCGCATATTTCACCAACGTTGTGCGGCGGAATACTCGTTGCCATACCAACCGCGATACCGTTTGTACCATTTGCAAGAAGATTTGGAAACTTAGAGGGTAAAACAATCGGTTCCATACGCCGTTCGTCATAAGTCGGCGTAAAATCAACGGTGTCCAACTCCAAATCGTCGAGCATCAGAGCCGCGATTTGCGACATTCTGGCTTCCGTATAACGCATAGCAGCTGGCGGAAGACCGGCAATTGAACCGAAGTTTCCCTGCTTGTCAATCAAGGTGTAGCGCATGTTCCAATCTTGAGCCATACGCACAAGTGTCGGATAAATAACACTTTCGCCGTGAGGGTGGTAGTTACCACTTGTGTCACCGGAGATTTTTGCACATTTTACGCGTTGCGAACCAGGCGACAAGTTAATGTCGTTCATTGCGACAAGAATACGGCGTTGCGACGGTTTCAGACCGTCACGCACGTCCGGAATCGCACGGGAAACGATTACGCTCATCGCGTAAGTTAAGTAGCTGCCACGTAATTCGTCGTCAATTGAAAGTTGCAGGAGTCGGGTTCCGTCCTCCATTATGCGAGTTCCAAACGGAATATCGCCTCGCAATTCAACTCCGAGATCAGCCGAATTCAGTTGTTGCGAATCACCGGATTGCATATCATCGGGCTGCGAATCACCTGGGGAAATAATGTCGTCAGAAGACAAATTTAACTCCTTTCAGAAACCTGTTGCGAAAATACTAATTGTCTGGAAATTTTTTTGCCGTTTTCAAAACCATCAAAATCCTTGATTTTCGAGTCAGAATTTATCGAAACTTTTCAGACAAAAAACGAAGTCGGAAACCAATGCTTTCGAAAAAACTTAAGCCTGAAAACAAAACTTTCCAAAAGCCAGCAAAACAAACAGTATCAGATGTAAAATAACGTATTAAAACGAGTCTATTAATTATATCCTGAATAGCGATTTTGGCAAGCGGCAAGAACTATTTCCGCAACACTGATTGCAAAGTAAAAGAATTGAACAATAACAGCCGAGCGTAATGACGGTCAGACGGCCAGAGTCAGTCGAGCCTCTTTGAGAGTCTTGGAAAAAACGTCGCTGTATGCCTGTAAATGAATAGCCTTGACAAATTGGTAGAATCCGGCAGCGGTATCCTCAACCCCAGCGGGGTTGCAGAATGGTAGAAAAGAACGGAAAAGAACGCCCAACCCCAGCGGGGTTGTGGAATGGTTGAACCGCGAAAAATGCGTAAATCAATGGGTTACCGCTTCCGCAACTCCTACGAGTTGGTGATTTGAGGAGGCATTACTTGCTACCAATCCGTAACCCCTAACGGGGTAAGGAGTCAATAATTACCGTTGCATTGTAAATGCGATTCATTATTTCGTTTCATAAAAGCATTTGTGAATTGATGTGCTACCTTTCCCATATTGTTTTAACTTAGTATAGTATATACCGTCTACAGTATTTCAGGCATTTATTCAGGTTCGTAATTTATTTTTCAAACAAATTATGTTTTTTCAACTGTCAAACGCAGAGTTAGCCGGCTGGTGCCGACGTGTCGGACTGTCAATAAACGCAGGATTGGATATTATCCGAGTCCTGAAAAGAGAAGGCGAACGAGGCAGTGGCAGAATGTCCGCCGCAAAGTGTTGGCGAAAAGTTGCTGAATCGGTACAAAAAGGTGATTCTCTTTACGAAGCTCTGCTTCTTCAAAAAGAACAGCTTAACGACCTGTTTATCTCGTTGGTCAAGGTCGGCGAAATGTCCGGCAGCCTTGGCGAAACTCTTTTGGAGTTGGCCGATTATTATGACCAACTCACAGAACTACGCAAGTCGTTTTTGCGGTCTTTGATAATGCCGATTTTTGAACTTTGCACCGCGCTTACCGTTGTCGGTGTTGTGATTCTTATTCTTGGTTTTCTTCCAATCGGAGCTGATATTACCGGATTTGGACTGGTCGGAGTAAGCGGATTCATAAAATACATTTGTTTTTTGGTCGTAATAGCGGGATTGGGCGTCGCGACATATTGGTTTGCCAAAACGCATGTCGTACAATTTCAGCTCGTCCATTACATAATTAACTACATCCCGAAGATCGGACCGATTTTCCGTACACTTGCGATGACACGACTTTGTTGGTCGCTTTTTCTTACGATGCGAACCGGAATGGATGTAAAAGAAGCTCTCGCGCTTTCATTTAATGCCGCTTCTTACGGACCAATAACGGGCAAACTGCCGATTATGTACGCAGAACTCGAACAAGGTGGAAACCTTCACGACGCTTTCAGAGCTTGCCGATTCTTCGATGACATGATGATTTTTCACGTTGAAACCGGCGAAGAGGCCGGCGAACTGCCAGAAGTCATGGAACGGTTGGCAAAAGAATACTTCGCTCAAAGCGTCGCTCGCCTGAAAACCCTTTCGGTTATCGGCTTTTTCGTAGTTTTCTTCTTCGTCGCGGGAATTATTATTTTCTTTATTTTCCGCTTGGCAATGTTTTACATCGGAATATTAAACGACGCAGCAACTATGTAAAATTATGTTATACCGGGCTCCGATATATTACCGACAATTTGTGTCGAGCCAGTCTTGCATTTCAAGCATTTCATTTTGATATGCGAAATTATTTGCCAGCAGATCAGTAATCCGGGCGGTCCGCACAAGTTCGTCAACGTTTTCTTCCGCAATTGTGACAGAACCTTCAGCATTGTACATGTATAGTGTGACTTTATGGTAATCGGTGTCCGCATATTTATCGGCTACTTCCAGAACGTCGAAACCGAGAATCCGCGAAAAAGGCACAGTCACGGTGTTGTCCGCTCCAATGCTGTATCTCTTGATTTTAGGCGCTGGATACGTGAAAGTTTTCTTTACGGTATCAATAACCCACTCGTTGCTGCTCGTTTTGTTTTTCACAAGCACATACACAAAAGTAATCACCCCGGCCAATAAACAGAGACAAGCCGTTACAAGCGTTCCAGGTATAGAGTCTCGGAAGACAAATCCACAGGTAAATACTGACACAAAACAGGCAGCTCCCCACGCAATGCCACCTAAAATTATCGGATCGTTTCCGGGAAATTTCAACCGTATATCGGAAAAACCAGTATCGGTTTCCCCTTCATCCACAATATACGCAGCACCGACCCACCGCTTTTTTGTTCTGCGTTGCTTCACCGTTTGCTGCACCTCTTTTCGGGAATTTCCATCCCATCTCGACTTGCTTTTACTTCGAGCAATAATCACATATTTAATAATGTAGTAAAATCCCAGAATCGGTATCAAATGAAACGGAACCATAAATATCAAAGGCAACATGTAATTTGCCGCCGTATCTTCTTTTGACAAAACTGCGTTTTGCGGCTCTTTCGGATCGTAATACACGGTAACATCTCCACCAGCCGGCAAAGCATTGATTATTTTTTCAACCGATTCTTTATCCGAATCACTACTTATGGCATGAGTATATTTTGTTCCCGTGTATGCTTTTCCGTCCACTTCATAAGTATACTCGATTTCCGGCTCGTATACTTTCTTTGATCCGTCTTTGTCTTTTATGCGACCATTATCTGCCACGCCACTTTTTATTATGACACCGCTTGTCTGCACATATCCACTCGTGTGATACTGCCGAACAAGAGTTTTTATCATATAATAATCGAAACCTGCAGAGAGTCCGCTCCAAATAAGCAGAAAGATAATCACCGGCACCATAACAAATACCGCGCCAACACCGCTCCCCGATTTGTCGTATTTTCGCTGCGCCGATATCTGCGGTTGAATATATTTGACGCCTGGCAATCTGGTTTTAAGTTGAGTCCTGATTGATTTGTCAAAAGCAATCGCGGCAAATAATTTCTGGCCGGCATCAAGATTATCGTTCGGAAACCGGATTTCCGGGCAAGGAATTTTCGTAGTCTCTACTTTACACTCGGCCTCCAACCATTCCTTCAGTTTGATGACACCATCAATATTCTCATAACCACAAATAATCACGTCTGTTTTCGTCAACTTCGTGGTTACATCCGAGCCAAGTTGTTTATTAACGCCAGGTTGCGAACCGGATTTATTCACATTTGTTTGCGGTTTATCTTTTTTGTCCAGTCCACCTTCAGTCGTATATTTAACTGTCAAGTCGCTTCTGTTATTGCCGTTGACTTTTATGTCGCTTTCAACCAGATTAATCGAAAACTCAATGATATCACATACCGAAATACAGCGTGCCGGACGTGCTGCTATAAATCTGCGTGGCGGCAGGTGCAATTGCCCGGTTTCTGCATCTAATACCATTGTGTTATCCACGAAAATATTGTACAGAAAAGAAAGTAAAACCGTTATTGAAGGAACTATTACATACGACAAAATTAACATCGTGACTGCCAAGATGATATTGTCGGATGCTTTTAAAAGCTTTGGAATTACATTCGTCACCACTCCAAAACCAGCCGAAACCATCAAGGCAGTCAGCACCGAATCAACGTAAAATAATCGAATACACTTTTGGGTTCTCCGCATATAATAAACGTAATTGCCAATCCAGCGATTTGGATACCATGCTTTAAGCGTAATGTGAATAAGTATATATAAGGCGAAAAGTGCACAAGCAAAAAAAGCAAGTGCAAAGTGAAACATTTCAACATTATATACACAAAAACTTTTTGTAAGCACTGATTTCTGCGGATCGTCCGGCGAATAATAGACGGAAACCTCCTTACCAACCGGAAAATTTTTGATTACCGAACCATAACTTTCACTACGATCAACTGGAAAATCATACGAAAACGTGTCGCCTACATATTCTGCGTCTCCGACTTCATAGCGGTATTCAATATGTAATTGCGAGGTTGCTTCACCATTTTTTTCAACGTTTTTTAATTCACACGTAGTTATTTTGCCCTGGGTTTCGAGATATGACACCACTTGAAATTGTTTGGCAAGCGGCAAAATAAATTTTACTCCAAAAAAACAAGAAAGCAAACCGAAAGAGAGCGTAAAAATAACAGCTATAATAATAACGAGCGTTTTATTTTCTTTTTTCATTGACGTGTATTTTTTTATACTTCAGAGAAAAACGAACCGTATACCGCACAAATAAAATCGTCAGGTGGTGGGTAGGCGACTTTCTCCGAAAGTCGCTCCAGTTTCGGAGAAACTGGACTACCAATATAATAAAAACTTAATCTCACCCGAATACTCGGTATTTGCCCCAATCACGGTAACACCAAGCACATTATTTTTTCAGCGCTTCTTATGAATAACCTGTTTCCGACAACGGCGGGGTACGCAACAAGTGTGTCAGTGTCACTGATGACTTTTACTTTGCTTAATATTTTCGGCTCACTTGGCGTTTTCAGATCAATCAGCAACACGTTTCCGTCACTGCTTGCGACGAGCAACCGCTCTTCGCCGCTTACATTTTTTCCTCCAATTACCGTGCAGTATTCGGAAAAGGCGTCATCATCAAGAACTG
>JBOFQC010000803.1:0-2863 GCA_051660725.1 Thermoguttaceae bacterium | reverse complement strand
CGCAGAGTTAATCCGTAGCGATTGGAAAGTGAATCTGCTCGAATTTCAGGAAGCGTTCAAATACGGCAAATTCGACGAGCTTGCCGGCTTGGTTTCGGCACTTGATCTTGTTATCACGCCTCCCGGTTACGTAGCCAACTTAGCCGCAGCGTTGGGAGTGGAAACCCGGCTCATTTTGCCGTATCTGTCCGACTGGCGTTGGAATTTAGGAGAAGGGAAAGAGAGTAATCAATCCTACTGGTTCAATAAAATGCGTGTCTTCCGCCAATTGGACGGCGAAAGCTGGCAAAGTTTAATTAACCGGGTAACTGATGATTTGAAGTAATACCGGAGCCCGGTATGGGCAGTACGCTTCGCGTGAAGTGTTCCACCTCCCGCGACCTGCCGTCGAGGCGTGAATAGGTCGGCTCCTTTCCCGAGTTTTTCAATGTATAATGCTGATTATCTTCAGCTTACCCTAAATTGGAAAACATGCAGTTTATGCCGGGCGACAGTATAATATTTTTGAGCAGATCAGTAATGACAAGCGTAAAAATTCCTAACAAACGTTGTAAAAATTACATCCGGCATATTTTGTCTAATTATTACAAGGCGGGGTAACCGACAAGAGTATTGTATATGCTACACGCCGGACAATTGGTAATGTCGAAGTGTGTTCGGGCTGTGTACAGTACAATGGTGTAAAGATGAAGTTAAGGCCGCGAACGATGTAATTTTACGTTTACTCAAGATCAGATATTCGGGGCAAAAATCGAATAATTCCAATGAATAATTAACATGGAAAGAATTCACTTTTCTCATCATATATATATTTCGTCAAAGACAATCAGCAAGCTGGTGCGTTCTGCACCGACTGTATTGTTGCTTGTTTTAATTGTAGGTTGCGCGATTTTCGATCCGAAACCGGCAGGAACTCCAGTGTTTCGTGACCAACCGAAAGAAGGCGCAACGATGTCTTTGCCGCATTATTATATTGAATCACCCGACGTTATTACAGTCGAGGCAATAAATCTGATTCCGAAGTCACCGTATCTGTTGCGCTCCGGCGATGCTATAACGGTTGAAGTAGAGGGAGCACTTGAAGAAGACCAACTTACGAGAAGATACGCGATTCAACCTGGTGGCATTATTCAGCTCGGTGCGAATTACGGACCGGTAAAAGTTGGTGGTATGTCAGCAGACGACGCAGAAAAAGTAATCGTCGATGCCCTGCGTAAAAGGTTGAAGAATCCTAAAGTGTCGGTTGAAGTCTCGGATATGTCCCCACTTGAAATGATTGCTGGTAACCATTTGGTTGCGCCAGACGGATATATAACTCTCGGTTCTTATGGTCGCGTTTACGTCCAGGGATTGACTGTACCGGAGTGTCGTGAAGCAATAGAGCTAAAACTTTCTCAACAATTGGAATCACCAGTTGTCGCCGTTGACATGTTTGCGTATAATAGCAAGGAGTACTTTGTGATACTTCAAGGTGCTGCGGGCGGAGATATGGTTTATTCGTACCCGTATATGGGAAACGAAACCGTACTTAAAGCAATTGCAAACGTAAACGGACTCCAACCGTTTTCATCAAAGCGTATCTGGATTGCCCGGCCCGTTGGAAACACAAACAAACCGTTAATTTTGCCGGTTGACTGGAATGCGACTACTGCGTATGGTGTGCCGCAAACGAACTACCAGATTATACCGAATGACCGTGTTTATGTTCAAGTGGACAATTGGGCGGCTTTTGATCAGCGTTTGGCAAAAGTTTTTGCTCCGTTTGAGCGTATAATGGGTTTCATGTTGTTAGGCGCTACCACTGTTTCGAGGTACTCTGGCGACGTATTGGCTGGTGGTGCTGCGAGAGGAACCGGCGGAAATTACTAATTGCTCCTGAATTCTCGGCGTAATAATTGTTAGCCGCCGAGCCCTGCTCGGCGTTTAGGAATTGGTGCTCAGTAGCTTGTTCATTTTGTTCAAGCAGGGAAAGGTGTAAAGATGAAAACAAAAATTATCTCAGTATGTGCAAAATTGGTTGTTTTTATTGCCGTAATTATATGTGTGCAAAATGTCTGTTTCGCACAGGGCGGCAACAATTACTACAATTTCGGCAGCCAGCCTGCACTTAGTCCCTGGTTGAGTCTTGGGAATAAACCAACAGGCGTTTTGGATAGTTACAACCAATACGTTAGGCCGCAATTGCAGGTCCGGGACGCGTTTGCACAGCAACAGGCCCAGCTCAATCGGCAGGGAAATATGCAGCGAGCAATGGAAAGCCAAATTATTTCCGGCGGTACAGCTGCTATGCCAAAGACAACAGGTAGATCCAAGCAGGCTGCTACATTTCGTAACTATTCCCACTACTACCCAAATGCGGGAAGGTGACGGATGTGATGAAGGTGTTGAATTAAGCACTTGTGTTGGTATACTGTACAAAGGCAATAAAGCCACCTTTCTAAGGTCGGAAAGAAAGGAAGGTTACCCTTCCCAACCAACGAAACTTCTCGGTAAACGAAGCCGACCAACGGGAGGCGGAACACTTCACGCGAAGCGCACCGCCATGCCGTGCTACGGCATAAAATTTAGAACGGTGGATTTTTATCCGCCGTTTTTTTATGCAAAGCTGCCAATTTATCTTTATACGATATTCGTACAATTCTATTCATCCAATGACTAAGACGACTCAAAATCTGTGGGTGTTGATTTTTTCAGTTTTTTTTATCTCGTCAGTGTTTGGAGGATTGGTCGTCGCTGGTTATTTTCAATATTGGAGGCCAGGAGACGCTTCAAGTCAGGGAGGTGGAAAAGCAGGTGCGGCACAAACCAGACGTGCGCCCGCCGCTCTTGTACGGGTCGCAGAAGCAAAATGGGAGGTAATTGG
>JBOFQC010000802.1:0-3044 GCA_051660725.1 Thermoguttaceae bacterium | reverse complement strand
ACTTGTTCTTGCACGATTAGTTCGAGGGATTGCCTTCCGAGTTCGCGGATATTTTGAAAGGCGAACGCATCAACTTGATTGAACACTTGTCCGTATGGGGCGTTTTCTCCGACGGTTTGCCTCTCCTAAAAAAATTCTGTTGATAATAGGCTTGAGCGGCTTGGAGAAATAGAGCTTCTCTGGGCGATTGGGCGGTAACTGTCAGGTCGGTCGGGAGTTGATTTTCATCGGACAGGTGAATTTCTGGTTGAGGTTGGCAATAGTGAAATTACCACTATGCCCTATCCCCCGCAATCGCGCAAGTGATATTTACTGCACCCCTCGCGGCATGCAGCTAAACATTATTGTGTGCGGCCAAGCAGTTGAAAAAAATTATATGTCGAGTAAAATTGCATAAAATTTGCCCCTTATTCGTAATAATTCATCAGCAATTGCTTTTTACATGAAATCATCATACGACGTAATCGTTATTGGTAGTGGTTTGGCTGGTCTTACGGCAGCGAACATTTTGGGCCGCTCAGGATATTCCGTCCTTTTAACCGAGCAGCACTACAAATTAGGCGGTTTGGCAACCACGTTCTGTCGGCCCGGCGGAATGATTTTCGACATTTCGCTGCACGGATTTCCTGTCGGTATGATAAAAAGTTGTCGCCGTTACTGGAACGCAGACATTGCTGACCGCATTATTCAGCTGCCGCATATTCGGTTCGACAACCCTCAATTTTCGCTGGAAACCACTTTCAACCGTGAAGATTTCACAAAATTGCTTGTCGAAAAATTCAATGTCGAGCAAGAAAAAGTTACCGCTTTTTTCGACAAAGCACGCAGCATGTCGCATTACGACGACCAGCAGATCACGACGCGTGAACTTTTCGAGGAATTCTTTCCCGGTAGGGAAGATGTGGTGCGGCTGTTAATGGAACCGATCACTTACGCAAACGGTTCGACACTTGAAGACCCGGCCCTGACTTACGGAATCGTATTTTCCAACTTCATGTCGAAAGGAGTTTTCACTTTTCAAGGCGGAACTGATCTGCTTATTCGGTTGATGCGTAAAGAGTTGCAAAAGAACGGCGTTGACATCGCACTAAACGCTCCAGTAGAAAAAATCACAACTTCCGGCGGCAAAGTCACCGGCTGCGTAATCGGAAAACGAAAAGGGAGAGGTTCGAATTCAACGGACCCAGCTACCCAATCCCGTGAGGTTTCCGCAAAAGTCGTGCTTTCAAACGCGAATCTGAAAGGGACAATTTTCAATCTCGTCGGAAAAGACGCATTTGATTCGGAATTTTTGGACGAGGCTGAAAAAGTTCGGCTGAACAACTCCAGCACGCAGGTTTACATCGCCCTGAAAAAAGGGGAAACAATTGACGAAACGAAGTGCGGTGACCTGTTATTCTGCTCAACCGCTCCGGCTTTTCGTACCGACATGCTTTTGAGTCGAAACATTACGAGCAGAACCTACTCGTTTTATTATCCCCAAACCCGGCTCGGAATTGACCGGTATTACGTTGTTTCAAGCACAAACGCAAATTACGCCGACTGGAATAGTCTCACGCCGGAAGAATATGAAAAAAGCAAACAAGACCTAGTCGAATCGACGCTTGATCACCTTGACCGATATGTGCCGAAAGTACGTGAAAAAGTCGATTACGTTGAGGCCGCAACACCGTGTACTTTCGAGCGGTACACCGATCACTGGGGTGGAGCAAGTTTCGGCACTAAATACGAAGGTTTGGCCGTCAGCCGCAAATTACATCAAAAAATTTCCGGCCTGTTTCATGCCGGCAGCGTTGGCATTATAATGTCTGGTTGGTTAGGTGCCGTAAATTACGGGGTCATTGCCGCAAACGACATTGAAGCGTTTTTGCTCGATTAGTGAACGTGAAATTTATATATACAGGTTATAGTTTTTTAGTTACCAAGTGACAACTCGAAAAGACGACAACACACATATTGAGCCGCTTGAACCGCTCGAAGTTGAAATCGTGCCGGACGACGTGGATTCGAATACAGTTTCGCAGTCTGACGAAGTGCAGCAGCATTCATCACAACATCCGCAGTCGCAAGAGCATCCGCAAAATCGCCCGCTTGGTTTTTACGTTTACACCGTTGCCGACTCAAACGGCGTGCGTACAGGTTACGCAGAAATACCGAATCCGTTCGGCGCTCACGCCCCGCCAATGTCGGAAGCGTACCGAAACGTACAATACGGCGGCAAAGTTCCGGTTCAGTTTTTTAACAACGATTTCGTTGATTTTCATCAAGCTCAAGCGGAAGCTGAGGAACGAAGTTCTTCCTGGCAGACGCCGGTTATTCTTTATATTCTTACTTGGATAACCACATATTTCGCTTACGCCGCAACGCACACGAGCCAGATTTTTTCCAGTATTGATCCAAAGGCTCTTCTTTTTTCGTTTGGCATAATGACGATTTTAACCTGCCACGAAATGGGCCACTTCCTCCAGACGTTGCGGTACAAGGTGAGTTCGAGTTTGCCGTACTTTATTCCGTTGCCGTTCGGACCGTTTGGCACAATGGGCGCGATTATCAGAATGGACAGCCGGATTCCAAACATGAAAGCTTTGTTCGACATTGGCATTTCCGGTCCGTTGGCTGGGTTGGTGCCGACGCTGATTTTCTGTTGGATAGGTATTTCCCATTCTTATATTACACCAACGGTATACTTGCCTGATACGCCGGTTTTTGGTGAGCCGTTGTTATTCAAGTGGTTCGTTTACGCCATGTACGGGTCGTTACCGGCAGACACGGTTTTGGTCGCTCATCCGCTCGCTTTTGCCGGCTGGGTCGGGCTTTTTATCACGTCGTTAAACCTGCTTCCGATTGGACAGCTTGACGGAGGTCACGTTTTTTACGGACTACTCGGAAGACGGGCAAGTTATTATTCGTCGCTTTTATATTTTTCGTTAATTGTACTGGTTTGTTTCTTCCAGCTTTGGGCCTGGACGTTAATGCTGGTTTTACTCGCTCTAATCGGCACGAAACATCCGCCGACGCAGAACGACTACGTTGACATTGGTAAT
>JBOFQC010000801.1:0-4688 GCA_051660725.1 Thermoguttaceae bacterium | reverse complement strand
TTGAAGCGGGTGTGATTGTCAGGGAAAAAAAGGTTGTTAGGATAAAGGAAATGTGATTTTCATTCTTCCTTCCTAGGAAGGAAGAATGAAAAAAATCGCGGCATAAGAGATCGTTCATGCCTTGGGCAAAAAGCCCGTTCCGTAGCTCGATCCTTACGCCACTACGGAATCCGATGCGTTTCGAGCCGGTGCGTGAGCACCGGCATTTGTTCGGCATTTGTTCGGCATTTGTTCGGCGGTCGTTAGGCGAGCCGCCAACGTAAGTTGGCGGGTTTTGTTGGGTACGAACGCCGTCGGCGTTCAATAATGGTAGAAACGAATTGCCAAAACACACACAACACAACTCCGTCGGAGTTGAATAATGGTCGCCGATATTGAACCCCGAATGGGGTTCTCACGTTTTTGATGTTTGTGTTTCTACCATTATTCAATCCCTACAGGATTGTTGTGCTTTTTTGCGACACGTTCTCGATGCAATTATTGCGGTCGGATACCGAGTGAACAGTTTTCAAGCCACACGTTTCCGCATCTGGAAAGTATTAAGACACTGCAAAAAAAGTAGATAAGAAAAAACGAGAAAAAAATTGAGTATATTCCCCTGCAAAATCGTAAACCCGCGCCCACTTGTAAATAGATAATCCTTAACCTTTCAAAAATGACATCGAACCCAATGCAGAATTACACGTTCACAAACCCGCCGGATTGGCTTTTGAAGCTGCAAAACTGGTCACCTTGGTCGCAGGGTCGCCACAAAATGTTACGGAAAATCCCTCAGTTTTTGATTGACAAACCCAATCGAACGTGGTACGATGCTCAAAGTTAGGTATTTGCATCAGGAATTAAAGTCGAGTCATGCACCGTGCCATCCGCATTTTCGTTGCAATAATTTTGCTGGTGGCGGCGGGAGCACTTTGCGTTATTCGCGTTATCGCAGGCAAAGTAGGTTTGGACATTAGATCGTTCGGGGCATCGAAAGCAATAAAAGATACGCTACGAGCGCAATCGCCACTGCATGTGGAGCAGTCGCTGTGGCAGCTTTTCTTGACTGGTGGGGTAATCCATGTTGCCATACCTATTGTCTAAAAACAGGAAACGGAATAAAGACAGGTAAAGTGACGACGTGTTAAGATTCCTTGAAACGTCGCCCAACGAAAATCGAATCGCATTGTGTGTTTCAAACAATTCCAAATGGAGGTAGATATGATGCCACTTTCCCACAAACACAAGATGCTGACTGATAGTTTTATGGGCTTGCGAGCAGTCAGTTGGGTGAGACTATGTCTATGCTTTATAAGCCTGTTTACGCTTTCCATTTTTTCCCATGCGGACCAAGAGAACGCAAACGAGGGTCTCAACCTCTTGATTAGTGCCCTTCAAAATCAAGGAGCGAATCCGCGGGTGATTCATTCTGGCAAAATTAATCTCATTCTTTCTAAAACAAGGAAAGAGGACTCTGAGGAGGTGTTTCAAAGAGGCTTAAAAGTACATAAACAACATTATATTGATGGGCTAAAATCCTGTGAAAAAAACAGTGAAGAATACAAGCGAATTGAAAAAATACTGCTCACATTGGAGGATGACTACCGAGAATCACGCCGAAAACTGTACAATACCTCGAATAAGTATCGTATCATTTTTCGAGGCAGCATTCCTTTCACGGATGTCAAGCAAGAAATTTTTGACCTTCCCGATGACGGAGATGGTACCGAATACCGGATGGTTCCCAGCATGACGGTGATAGGTAATAATGTCGATCCTTTTGGTAGAAGTATGTACTTGTTGCATAATGGATTAGAAAGTACCAGTGTCACTATCGAGAACAACTACGGTGTGCCGTTTGTTAACGAGCTTGGTCGAGCTTGCGGGGATAGAGTCTCCATGCTCACGGCATTATTATTTTGGGGTGCCACTCCTGAACAATTGAAAAACTTTACCTTTCTTCCAGAGACAGTCAAAAAATGGCGTGAAATCAACATAGAAATCATCAACGAGAGCAAGTCTGCCTTAGGCATCCAGACCATTGGGCAAAAAGAGTTTGAAGACGGCACTGTTTCCGTTGTACAGATTCCGCAATCCCCTGACAAACGCATTGCCCAGTCAGGGGATTGCAAGACGATTTTTTGGATTGATCCAGCGCGTGGCTACATTTGCCCTCTCATCGAAGAATACTCCAACGATGTCTGTGTTACGAGATATGAATCTCATGGATATTATCAAGAGCAGAGCAGCGGATTGTGGTGGCCTCGAACGTCAAAAAAAACGGAATTTGACGCGAACACTAAAGAACAGATTTCGCAGATTGTGTACGAAATAATACCAGAAGATACTGAATTGAATATTCCGATTAGCGATGATGAATTTGTGTTTCCCATCCCAGTTGGATGGACCATTGTTGACAGGCAAGGAATGTTTCCAACGGATTACCGTTCCATTAAAAAGACGGAATTGCGGTTCGAGAATGGGCGCATTCGCATGTCCAATAATAAAAGTTTTCTGACTCAAGCGGAGTACGAAAGACGGGCATTTGGAGGTACTATAACAAGTAGGCAGCCTCCGTTTTTTTCATTCGTGCTGGATGTATTCTACTAGGAACATTGATCCTTGTTTTTGCGTTCTGGAAATATCGGAGAAAAAAAATCGATGAACATAAAAAGCCCCTGTAGGAGCGGATTTTTTCTACAAGTGTTACTTGGGATACTGGTATTATGTAACATGGTCGGCTGTGGATATGACCGGACGATGAAACATCACACCGTGAAAATACGAGTGGAACCTCAACAAAGATGGCAAACTACCTTTCAAGTGTTCAGTGTACCGCTAAAACGACATGTAAATATATCAGGCAACCGGGGTTAACCTGTGTTTTTGGGCGATGTATATCCAGTACCATTCCATGCCCCGATGGCGAATGTTACCTCATTTCAGGCAACGCACCTACAAATTGGGAATACTTTTGCGATGCTGAATGTTTGGACCCCTAAAATAGTAATAGTAACAAGGACATGGACAAATGTTTTTTAGTATTTCCCCCACACCCTGTTATGGAGTCTTTTATGTATCCCTCAAAATGTTGCGTGATCTCGCGGTTACGGTGCTTGTTTCTGTGTGTATTAGCCTGCTTTTATGTCGAAGCAGGGATAGCCGGTGAATTCGAGCCCATATCGCAAGCGACTCTCCCAGTAATGGAAAAAGTCGCCAATATGCTTCAGGAAAACACCGAAAGAATCAGAACATGGCAAGGAACCGTTCGATACGACCGAAAGGAGCCTAAGGGCGATTGGATAGATAACATGGTAATTGATTTTTATGTTGACAGGGTATGCGACAGGCGGCTGGTTGTTACCAAACATACCGATACCAAGATAAAAGGGCAATCCAAACCGTTAGATATCGTGGGGATTCTGCTGGTCGGCGATCTGTATTACGAGTATCGGGGCATAAACCCGGATGGGTTGATTCCTATTCCGCAAGGAAATACAGGGGTAAAATTTACATTATTGAAAGATGTTGGTGATGACTTCCAGGAATCCTATTTGCGCGGAAATTTGAGAGTTTCTCCACGATCTGGATTTGCTTTTTCCGAAGGAAACTTAAAAGATAATTTTGACCCGTTCTATGTGATAACTCATCGCTCAAATGAAGCCTCTCTGTCCTACATGCATGATTTGGTTGCGACCGTGAAGAAAAATGTCGTTTACAAATCCGAGATACTCATAAAATCTGAAGAGAATCTCGTGGAAATTAGCTGGAAACTGCCTAACGACAAGAAGCCCTGTCGATATATTTACGATTTATCAAAAGGCGGAAACTGTGCATTTGAGGAAATACCGGACAATTACAGTGCAGATCCCGCGTTGAGAACAATTGAGTACACAAACCTCGCTGGCATCTTTGTTCCACAGAAGATAGATTATAAGTTAAGGGACAAAATCCATGAAACAATAGAATTTATTGAGCAAAAAATCAACGAGCCAATTGACGATTCGATTTTTTCGCCGGTGAACTTGGGAGTCAAGCGTGGAGACGGGTGCTACGATGAACGTACAAAAGAGCGTTCTACGATCCGTGATTCTTCATTTCCGCAGCGAGACGTTGCGCTGCTTATTCTCCAGAGACCATGGCATAGAGTTCTTCGCACCGTATTGCTGATCATTGGAATTCTAATGATCAGCATTGCATTGGGGTACAAGTACCGCGAATGGCGTACTAACCGACCCAACCGTCAGGAGGGTACTCAATGAAATCACGGTTATCAATTTTCATAATCCCTGTGATTGTGGCCTGTGTCGGTGTCGGATTTTTGATCGCCGTTCTTTACGGCAGAAATCACCCGATCCGTGCAGTGGTTAGCGTCGGGGCTTGTACCCGACGAGAAAACGTACACAAACACGGCGAGTACAAGCCTCGCCGATATACTCTACACCGTGAATAAACTGAGCTTTTCAAATTGTAATAATAATAGTATAATCCATTTTTTACAATTATCAAGGATGTCAACATGCTGCGAACCGATTATACAAACCAAGATCGTGAAACTTTTGATAAATTGCGTTACAGTTATCCCGACGAACGAATCATGCGACGATTCGAAATCCTATGCTTGCATGCGTGTGGAAAATTTGCTCCCGAAATCGCAAAAATCGTCAAACAACATGTACGAACCGTCCGCGATGTCATTAAAATGTTTC
>JBOFQC010000800.1:0-6637 GCA_051660725.1 Thermoguttaceae bacterium | reverse complement strand
CAGCGTTCTGCTGCGCTCGCCGGTGTTTACGATTTTGGGACTAATTGCCGTGTTAGCTGTGAAAACGTCGGCTGCGGCACTTGCGTTTCGTGTGTTACGCTTAAATTGGGCTACTGCGTTTGCAATGGGACTTGGTCTTTCGCAGCTCGGTGAATTGTCATTTATTTTGCTTTCGCAAGGTGTTTCGTACAACCTAATGGATGTGGAAACGTACCAACGGATGTTGTTTATCGCTTTGACGAGTATAATTTTGACACCAATGTTCCTGAAATTCGCATTAAGTCGAACCAGTAACGAGCTGATTAATGATACGGAAGAACATAATATAAAACTTCTGGAAGCAAGGAATGCACAGGAAAAAGTAATCGTCGTCGGGGTCGGACCAATTGGAAGTCGAACCGCGTCGTATCTGGAGCTTTCCGGTTTTGATGTTTGTTTGATTGACATGAACCCGGTAAATTTGCATCCTTATGCTCAGCAGGGATTCAGAACAGTTGCAGGTGACGCGACGGATCACAGTATTCTGGCTCTGGCAACCGTGACGAAAACCAAATTGGTAGTGATTACACTGCCGAGTGATAATATTGCCGAAGAAGTAATCGAGTCTGTACGTGATTTAAACGTAAATTGCACAATTGTTGTCAGGTGCCATTTTGCCGCGAACATGCGTCCAATGTTGAAACTCGGAGCAGATAAAGTTGTTTGCGAAGAATTGGAAACCGGATTCGGAATGTTGGAAACACTTGAAAACCTCGTTGAAAACGTAAATAATACAGAAATAAGCTAACACCCGCCAACTTTCGTTGGCGGCTCGCTGCTTTTTTCCACCTGTTCACCTATAACCTACCACCTCCCACACCTTACATGACAAAAGTTGGCATCATAATGGGGAGCGACAGCGACTGGCCGAAAATATCAGGCGTAAGCGATGCTCTAAAAGAATTCGGAATTGAACACGAAATTCGGGTCATGAGTGCTCACCGCACGCCGGATATTGTTTGCGAATACGCTCAAACGGCAATTTCACGCGGTTTGAAAGTTATCATTGCCGCTGCCGGCGGTGCTGCACATTTGGCTGGTACGGTTGCTGCACACACTACGTTGCCGGTTATCGGAATACCGGTTATGACTGACATGAGTGGCGGACTCGACTCTTTGCTTTCAACTGTTCAAATGCCGGGGGATGTGCCGGTTGCAACTGTTGGAGTCGGAATCGGCGGGCCGCGAAACGCTGGAATTTTGGCCGCACAAATTATCGCACTAACCGAACCGGCTCTTGCTGAGAAATTGGTCGATTTCAAGAAAAAACTTGCCTTAAAAGTAAACGAACGGAACCAAAGATTGCAGGAAAAATTAACAAAGTAAAACACGGCAAATGTATACTGTCGCCCGGCATAAACTTCATGTTTTCCAATGTAGGGTTAGCTGAAGATAATCAGCGCCAAACATTGAAAAACTCGGGAACAGAGCCGACCAACGGGAGGCGGAACACTTCACGCGAAGCGCACCGCCCATGCCGGGCTCCGGTATAAATTTGTCACTTGTGTTTAGCCGCTGATATTATATCAGCGTTTAAAAAAATACTTACCCGCCAGCTTTCGCAGGCGGCTCGCTAATATTAGCGTTCACTTATCACTTACAGATCGTACGAAAAAATGCTAGACAGAAAATACATTCTCGAAAATATTGAGTTGGTAAAAAAGAACTGCGAAAATCGCGGCGTAAAAGTCGAACTCGACGAATTTCTACCTCTTGAGTCAAAACGAAAAGAAAAACAAACGCTGGTAGAACGGCTCAACGCAGACGCAAACGCCGTTTCGAAAATGATCGGCCAGATGAAAACGCCGGAAGAAAAAGAGGCCAAAAAAGAAGAAGGACGTCAACTCCGGGAGCAAAAAAACGCTGTGCAAGCGGAAATTGACGTAATTGAGCAGAGACTTGATGAAATCGTGCGTATGATTCCGAACATGACGCATCCTGAAGCACCAATTGGAGCGGACGACCAAGCGAACACAGAGCGGTTTCTTGGTAAAACGCCGATTCCGAAATTTGATTTCGCTCCGTTGGACCACGTTCAAATCGGCGAAAAACTCGACCTCCTAGACTTTGAGTCGGGTGCAAGAGTTGCCGGTGCCGGATTCTATTTTTTGAAAAACGAAGCAGTGTTGCTTGAACTTGCGTTGCAGCAGTACGCAGTTGAGATTTTGGTTAAGGCTGGATTCACGCCGACGACAACGCCCGACTTGGCGAGAAACGAGATTTTGCAGGGAACCGGTTATATTCCACGTGGTCCGGAAACTCAGATTTACAGCGTTGACGGAACCGATTTGAGTTTGATCGCAACCGCAGAGATTCCGCTCGGCGGACTTTTAGCCGGGCAAGTAGTCGATTCAGAGCAACTGCCGCTCAAGCTTTGTGGTATTTCGCACTGTTTCCGAACCGAGGCGGGTGCGGCTGGCAAAGCGTCACGTGGCCTGTACCGGGTTCACCAATTCACGAAAGTCGAGATGTTCGCGTTTACATTGCCTGACCAAAGCGAAGCAATGCACAAAGAAATGCTCGATTTGGAATGTAAGATTTTTGACGGACTCGGCATACCGTATCGGGTAGTTGACACCGCAACCGGCGACCTCGGAGGACCGGCTTACCGGAAATTCGACCTCGAAGCGTGGATGCCTGGAAGAGGCAACGGCGGCGAATACGGTGAAGTTACGAGTACTTCAAACTGCACGGATTTCCAGGCAAGACGACTTGACGCACGTTACAAAATCAAGGGCGAAAAAGGAACGCATTATGTTCATACCTTGAACGGTACGGCAATTGCAATAAGTCGGGCTCTCGTGGCTATTCTCGAACTCTACCAACAAAAAGACGGCTCGGTTGTTGTGCCCGAAACTTTACGTCGCTGGGTTGGAAAAGATATAATAACACGGTAGTGCCCAACAACCATTTACTGGTCTTTTAAACATCAGTAAATGGTTAGATTGCAATCACTTAGGGATACGATAACCGGTTTACAAGGTACCAAATATGCTGCAAGACAAAAAAATCATGATGGTACAATTGCTTTTACTTGTCGGTATCTTTACGTTGTATTGTTGCAAAGATGCTATCTTCGGGTGAAATTACAACATCTTGAATGAGGTATTTACTGCTGCACCTGCCGCAACGGATAGGCGGGGCAGTAAATTCAATTATAAGTAAAATTTATCTGTTGGCCTGTAATTATGGCTTTCAACGATTATTGGCGGAAACATTGCTCGTATCTTCAAGGTCCCTTTTTATTTCTTTGCTTTCTTTTTCTTTATCTTCTTTTTCCCACTTGCGGATAGATTGGCTAACAATCAGCATAAAACACCCGACAAGTAAAAGCAAGAATCCTATAGAAAGCTGGGCCGAAATATTTTTCTGTAACTCGTTCAGTTTGGCAGGTAATTCAGCGTACATCCAACAAACGAATACGATAATTAAGTATAGCGGTGTCACGTACTTTATTACGTATTTGAATATCTTCGGAATCTTGATAAGTCCGCCACGTTGTAGCTCATCCATGCCTTTATCGATGCCGAAAATCCATGCGAAAAGCACGACTTGCACCAGCCCCATAAGAAAAATTCCAACATTCGCAGTCCAGAAATCAAAGGTGTCAAGTGCAATCAGATTCTGCGAAAAATAAACGACAAAAAATGCCGATATCATCATTACGAAACCAAGCAGTGCGACGCTTGCTTTGCGGTTTAGGCCCAATCCTTCTTCGATCAAAGCAATCGCCGGCTGAAGCATTGATATCGAACTGGTAACCGCTGCCAAAAATAACAGGAAAAAGAATAGAAATCCGAAAACCTGTCCTGCCGGCATTCGCTCAAACACACTCGGTAGCACCTGAAAACCAAGTGCGAAAGAACTTCCGATGTTTTCTTTCGTCATTGCGTTTTGACCTAAAAACATGATCGCGGCGGGTACAACCATCATACCGCCGATCACGACTTCGCAAAAACAGTTGCACGAACTGGCTGTTAGACTGGAAAGCGCAATGTCGTCGTTCTTGCGGGTATAACTTGCGTAAGTTATTATCAGGCCGAAACCTACAGAGAACGAGAAGAAAACCTGTCCCGCTGCCGCCAACCACGCTTCCGGCCTGGCAAGCGTTTGAAAAAATGTTTTGTCCGCACTTGTCGGATTCCAAACGTAACCGAGTCCGTCAAGCAAGCCTTGCCCTTCAATTCCGGTTGGATTATTAAACGTCAAGATACGAGCCAGCACGATTAAAGAACAGATCAGAAGTGCTGGTAACGCAAGTTTGCAGAACCGCTCAATTCCTTTCGTGATACCGCAGTATATCAAATAGAAATTGAGTAAAAAGCAAAATACCATGCAAATTATCTTGGTATTGAATAAACCGTGCTCAAAAAAGGCACCATTTCCCGACATGCCGACCATGTCTGCGAAGTATTCTTTGTAACCATCAATTGAGCCGAGGTGCATTGAGCCGAAAAGGTACTTTATAGCGTAAATCAGGCACCACGCTTCAATGAAAATGTAGTACGAGAATATTATTATCGGCATTATCACCAAAAAAGTACCCAGATATGCAGAAGAACGGGTTTTAAGAATGCACCTGAAAATCCCTGGCGCGGAGTTATGCCCGCAGTAACCGCCGTATCGGCCAAGTGTCCACTCGGCCCAAGCAAGCGGAATACCAAGAAAAACCAAAGCGAAAAAATACGGTATCATAAACGCACCGCCGCCGTACAGTGCCGCTTGGCCTGGAAATCGAAGAAAATTACCGAGTCCGACTGCGCTGCCGGTTACAGCTAAAATCACACCCAGTTGCGTCTTCCAATTTTCTCGCTGCATTTTTCAGTTTTTTAATATTAAATCAAATAACATAATTCAAAATCGCTGGTCCAGAATCAGCGGTACCTGTCTATTTTAATTGGGAAAAATCCTCCCGCCCCGACAGAGGCACACTATCAATAGCCCAGTACAAGGCGGCGGAGTGAAACGAAGCTGCCGCAGTGCTGGGAAAGCGTTTCCCCTTGAAATTCGACACTTTATGGGTCGCACTTCCTTCGCGCCTGTGCGACCCTTGCGGGTCGGTTTTTTGTTTATGTACGCAAACCCCGGGTTGCGTTTACCGGGGGGCTATTGAAAGTGGCACGCTAACGTGCAGGAAATACAAGGGTTTTACTACTATGCAAAAATGAAAATAGGCAGTTTTGATTCAGTGGCTATAAACAAAATTGACAAATTTACGTTTTGCTCATCCTCTTGCACTCACTAATACAACGGTGTCGGCGGACGGTATTGGTCGAGTTCAATTGCAGAAAACCATTTTACCGTATGTTTGATCCCTTCTTCAAGTGGAATTTTGGGTTCCCAGTTTAATTTTTTCTTGGCGAGCGAAATATCCGGACAGCGTCTTTTCGGATCGTCTTCGGGAAGCGGTTTGAAAACAATCTCCGATTTTTTACCGGTCACGTCGGCAACGGCGTTTCGTACCATTTCGGCCAATTCAAGCATGGTTTTCTCGCCGGGATTACCAAGGTTTACGGGACCTGTAAAATTTTCTTCGTTTTCCATCATTTTTATCAGCCCTTCGACCAAATCGTCACGGTAACAGAAAGAACGGGTCTGCGAACCGTCTCCGAAAATAGTTATCGGGTCACCTGAAATTGATTGGCGAATGAAATTCGACACGACACGTCCGTCATACGGGTGCATTCTCGGTCCGTAAGTGTTGAAGATACGCACAATTCGTACCGGCAATTTGTGCATCCGGTGATAATCCATAAAGAGCGACTCGGCGGCACGTTTTCCTTCGTCGTAACAAGCTCTCGGCCCAATAGTGTTTACCGAGCCGCGGTACGTTTCCGGCTGCGGATGTACGTCGGGATCACCGTAAACTTCGCTTGTGGAGGCCTGTAAAATTTTGGCGCGACACCGTTTGGCCATTCCGAGCACATTAATCGAGCCGGACAACGATGTTTTCATTGTTTTTATCGGATTATACTGATAATGCCCTGGTGCTGCGGGACATGCCAAATTATATATTTCGTCAACTTCAAGAAAAAACGGTTGGGTTACATCGTGTCGAATAAGCTCAAAATTGTGCTTGTCAAGAAGATGACTGACGTTGTTTTTCTGGCTGGTGAAAAAATTGTCGACGCATATTACATCGTGGCCTCTGCCTACAAGTGTTTCACAAAGACGGGAACCGATGAAACCAGCGCCGCCGGTTACTAAAATTCGTTTAATTCGTGACATATATAATATATAAAGGTGACTGAAGTTACATTAAATTACCGTTGTCGTCAAAAGCGTTTTCAATGTGTGTTATTTGTGGGTCTGCTGAATCGTCTGGCAATAATATTGAAATTATATCAAATCTGTACATTTCATCATATAGGTCGTGAATTTTAATATATGTTTTGCCGAGGCTTGCGACTTTTCTACGTTTTTTCTGCGACAACTCGTATGGCTGGCCGTTTTTATCATTTTTCCGTGTCCTGACTTCGACGAACACGACGCAATCATCCTCTTTAGCAATGATGTCCAGTTCGCCTTGCATTAAAGCGACGTTTGTGCCAAGAACTTTGTATTTTTTCTTTTTAAGATATGCAGCTGCGATTTTTTC
>JBOFQC010000799.1:0-2152 GCA_051660725.1 Thermoguttaceae bacterium | reverse complement strand
CTTTTTACGCTGCTCGTTTTTTGGGTTGTCGATTTTCTTTTTGTACTACTTTTGGCACCACGTTTTGAGCCATCCACTGTTTTATTGTTCACGCTATTTTTTACGCTACCATTAGGGTTGCTTCCTGCGGTTCGTGGAGTTTGCGACTTGGATTTCGGCTTGATTCTTGGTTTAAGCAATTGGCGTTTTATGCTTTGCGGCTCGATTTCCCATTTTTCAGCTTCCTGCAATTCTTTTTCCAATGTGGCGAGCTTATTTTTCTGACAAACCTGCAGCAAAACGCTTTCGCCAGTTTCCTCGCTCACTTTATACGCTTTCAAAACACGTAAAGCAAGATTATTCAATAAACCGAAATGCCTCGATTCACCACGTTCAGCGACCCAATTCGGTCCCTTAAGCATCAAAATTCGTTTGAAAGAGTGCCAATGCGGTGCGAATGTTTCGAGCAATTTTTTCATTTTTGCAACGGCACGCACAACAAGAGTCGTGTATCGCCTTCTTTTGAGCAGATCCTCCGCTTTTTCGTGCCAGACCGGTAAACGCATTTTCAGCGATTTCACGATTTCGGTCACAGCGTTGGCTTTTTTTCCGGTCGAATCGCAAAGTTCCACTGTGAGATCGGGCCGAATAATAGCCAAGATAATGCCCGGCACACCGCCGCCTGTGCCGACGTCTAAAATACGTTCACCTTTGGCGAGCGATTCCGCGATGTTTATAGAGTCGATTAAATCACGTGACACGAACCGTTCGAAATCCGTGTGACGCGTCAAATTCATTTTTTCGTTCCAAATCCAGAGCAAATCGCAATATTTCGCCAATTTGTTCACTTTTGAAACGGAAAGCGAAATGCCATGTTTATCCAATACCGCTTTTAATTTTCCTGGCGACTCCGGATTAAAGGGGGACGGTTCTGCCGGTTCGGTTTCAACTTCCGACTCCAAAACTTTTTCAACTTCTGGTTCCGCAAAGGGTTTGACTACTGCTTGGTTTGCGGATTCTGTTACGTCAGTATTACGTTCTTCTATGTTTTGCATTCTATATTTTTTCCGAATATAACGGTTATTCAAAATTGTCCGTTAAAATAAAAATTATTTCCCCAAAATATTCACATCGCAAGTCTCATTGTATCATGTTGCACCCTATCATTGTATGAGAATACTTGGAGTACGTAAAGAGTACTACACAGCCAAATTTTAATTTGTCGATTATGTTTAGCTGCTGATCCTAAATCAGCGTTTTCAATTATCACTAGGAATATCATCAGACAAAAATTCCGCATTTCAAAAACTGACCTTCGGCGGCTACACAGAAAATGTAATAATCGAGATGACAATTATTTACCTATTCACTATAATCCTTATAACCTTACTAAACGTATGTGTCGGCATATACGTCGCGGTGTTGTTCGGATACGGTCCGCCGGGAGTTAAGGAAATAATTGATCTGCTTGTTGACAAAAATCTGCTCAAGTTCGATTTAAGCAATTACAAACTTGGTGCGTTGAAAAACGTAATCGCCCGTGCCAAAAGTTTGCAAACCGAAGTGGTCTCAAAAATAAAGGGGTTGCTTAAACTCAAATCGAAAAACGCCAACGCTGAAGAAGCAAAGCAAACCGACGCGGACAACGGTGTCGACCTTGAAGAAATGTTGAAAAGCGTCGCCGAAGCAAATGTTTCCGACCTGCTCGAAGACGATGCGGACGAAATTGAAATGGTCGCACCATTACAGGAACTTTTCGACGACAACCTGGTGTCAGCGTTGATGGAAAAAGGTACCGAATCGTGGTTAATGGGCGAAAAAAATGTCGAAACTTCAATTCTGAAGTTAAACGTCGTCATGATGAAAAGCGGAAAATTTTCTGCCGAACTCGACGCCAGATTACGTGCCGCTCAAGGAAGTGCGGACTCGCCTTTCGTCAAGAAATGTATCAATGAGTTACGTGAAGACTGCAAAAATTATCTCGAAATACAAGCAACTGTAACGCAACAGATACAGAAACGAATTGATGATTTCGGCGAATTGGCTTATCTGGCGGAAGAAATCGATCTGTCGAATATGGAGCAAGCTGCGCAGATCGAAACGACAATGAGCAACCTTGAACACTTGAATCTAAACAATCCGGAAGAGACCGTAACGAAACTATTAAAAGAAC
>JBOFQC010000798.1:0-1911 GCA_051660725.1 Thermoguttaceae bacterium | reverse complement strand
GTCTTGCAGACGGTTGGCTCTTTCGTTAAATTTTTTCATAGGACTCCTTTCCGGCTCGGGTGTAAAACTTGGTAAATTTCACAAACGATACGGTTTTGAGTCCTTTTTTTCAATACCAAACCCCTTAAGTTGGGACCTAGGGGAACTTTTTGAAAACAGCACTTGTTTCTAATTATGCTCCGCATACACAGCAGCTGGAAATCTGTAGCCCAACGACTGATGCGGCCTTTCCTCGTTGTAAAATCGAAAATAACGATCCAGACTCTGCTCCAATTCCCAAACCGTTTCGTAGGATCGCAAATAAATTTCTTCGTACTTCACACTCCGCCACAGCCGCTCAATGAACACGTTGTCCAAAGCCCGACCACGACCGTCCATGCTGATCGAAATTCCGTTCTCCTTCAGTATACCAGTGAACTCACGGCTCGTAAATTGGCTCCCCCGGGATCTGCCATCCAGGCGAATGGTGTTACCGCACCGTGGTATCAAATCGCTTCACGTTATTTCGCTCGATGACACCAGCGGCCAACGGGAACAGCTTGACACCATTTAAGCGGCATTTGCGCCTCGATGACAGGTCCCTCAGTCTGCGGTGAAGCGGCACGCTTCCGGCTGAACCAGTCGATCACCGCAACCAAATACACGAACCCTTTCATCATCGGAACATACGTGATATCAGTCGACCAAACATGATCGGGCCTGGCTATTTTTACATCTCGCAACAGGTACGGATAAATCTCATGATCTGCGTTTGGCACTGTAATTCTCGGCTTCTGGTAAATTGTTTCGATTCCCATCTTTCTCATCAAACGGTTCGCGTGATCCTTGTCGATGCAGAGGATCGCCGCAAATTTCCGGCAGACGTAAAACGGATGTTCAGTGTAAATCTCGTCGATTTGGCGCATCAGTTTCAAATTCTTTTCCGTTTCTCCTTGCGGTTGAAAATAGTATGTTGACCGATTCAAACCGAGCCATTCGCATTGTTTTCGTATACTCAGAATCGGGTGGTTTGGTTCGACCAATTTTCTCCGGTCAGAAATTGATTTGGGCTGATTTTTTTCAACCAGTCGTTCTCCATTTTAAGGCGACCGATCTGCTCGAACAGTTCCGATTCGTTTGTTGGTTCTTCTTTTTTTCGGGAGCGATTGTCTTGAAAAATATCTTCGACATGCTCAAGCAATCTGGCTTTCCAGTTCGAAATCTGCTGAGGCGAAACTTGAAATTGGACGGCGAGTTCGTGAATGGTTTTATCGCCTCGATGAGCTGCCAAAGCGACTTTGGCCCGGAACGACGGCGAATAGTTTTTGCGTTTTTTAGGCATGGTTTCTCCTTGGATAAAATGTTCGTCCAAACGGACAATTTCGACTCAATTTTATCCAATATACACCTGTCCAGTTTCTTCGGGACACCACACTTTTCGGGTTTGCCGGGGTTAAATATTGCAATGTTTTCTTCCAAAAAACAGCGTATTCCTGAAAAACCTTGCATTTTTTGCCAACATGAAACCGAAAAAAACTTCCGAAACCGAACAGTCGCAGCTGCAGCTCTTTCAGTCGCGGCTCGATTCGCTGCTTAATCCCGATCATCCGCTCTTCATTCTTTCCGGGTTGATCAATTGGCACCACTTCGATCAATTTTACGCTCCGCTTTTTTGTCCCGATAATGGTGCGCCCGCTCTACCCACTCGACTAATGGTCGGGCTCGAATATCTCAAATATACCTACTGCCTTGTCCGGCATAAAATTGGGGTTTATCTAACTGAATAAAAGTGATATACTTCCGTTTTCACAACACGGAGGTTTACCATGAAAAAATTGTACATCGTTCGGCTCAGCGACGAAGAACGAAAAATTTGCACCGACACAATCAAGAAACTCAAAGGCACATCCACAAAGGTTAGGCGAGCTCACA
>JBOFQC010000797.1:0-5054 GCA_051660725.1 Thermoguttaceae bacterium | reverse complement strand
CCGGCAAAGAGATGGTGTTGGAAGGGGTTGACACCAATGGAAACGTCGTCGATGTCAAAGATTTCCGCGATAAAGTTGTTTTAATCAAATTTGGGACCACTGACTACGAAAGCGATATTCCCATTTTGAAAAAATTGGTCGGGATTCTTGACAATAACGGTTTCGTGTTTCTCGATTATAACTGTAGGGATAACCGGGAAATTGCGAAAAAGAAGGCGGAAGATGCGGAAATCACCTGGAAAACTCTTTGTCGATCTGCAGCTTACGAACAAAAGTTGCAAGATTATTATAATTTCTACGACTCCGGCAGAAATACGTTTCTTGTCGGTCGCGACGGAAAAGTAATCGGCGTTTGGCATTCTAAAATCAGCCCGGCAATTTGGCAAGAATTGGAAAAAATGTTCCCCGATCAAGCTGACCAGTTATCCGCACTTGCGACTGAGTACGAGAAAAAACAACTTGAGCAAAAAGAAAAATACAAAGCTGTATATTCACCATTCGGTTTAAACAATGATGAAAAAGAGAATGAATTATTCCAAGAGCTCAATTCGTTATTCGTAACAATGAAGAATAGCAACTCAGTTGTAAACATGGATGACCAAGCTCTCGCTTTATCTAAATTGATTCTTGCGATACCGGATGTACAAACAGCAAGACAACGCTTGGTGCAATTTTCTATAATCGAAATACTGAAACAAAAAGCGAATGCAGAGTCTAAAAATCAACCGGACACTAATCCTGCGGTTTTTTATGAGGAAATGGATCGGTATGCCGACGAACTTCTAGCCGACCCTACAATTAACGAGATTTACAACAATGAAATTGTCTTGTGTAAAATGCGGATTCTTCACTCACTACGAGAATTTGTGAAAAATGCGCCGGATAAAAAAGTGGTTGCGGACGATATTTTGCAGCGTTACGTGAAAATTATTGAAAAAGAAACGCAACATACAAATCCATACGGCGGCGGCAATCTGAGTTTTTTTGCCGAGTTTTACATTGAGCAACTTGAAAATATGGGAGAAAACGACCTTCTCGAATCGCTGGTTGACACCGTTGCTCCGATTTTTGAAAAAGCGAAAGACCCGGAATTACATGAATTTGCGGAAAGAATACGCGGAATCCAGCGTCGTGTTTCCTCTGTTGGTAAGGAGTTGGAATTCGAGTGCATTTTGATGAACGGCGAAAAATTCAACCTGAAAGATTACCACGACAAGATTGTGCTCGTAAACATTTGGGCAACCTGGTGCGGTCCATGTGTTAGAGAATTTCCGAACATGAAAACGCAGTACGAAAAATACAAAGACCGGGGATTCGAGATGGTTGCGTACAGCATTGACACCGAAGTCGACGCAATAAAAGCGTTTCAAGAGAAAAATCAATATCCGTGGCTTGTCGGCTCGCAAAAATTATCGGCGGAACAAGGTATCAAGAATTATTACGAATTTTACGGCAGTTCCGGAGTTCCGACTACGTTTTTGGTTGGGCGAGACGGGAAAGTTCTGTTCCGAATGGTAGGCAGCGACGACGACAAACTTAATGCTGCACTGGAAAAAGCGTTTGGCGAATATACCGGAGCCCGGTATGGGCGGAACGCTTCGCGTTAAGTGTCTCGCCTCCCGTTGGTCGGCTTTTTTCCCGAGTTTTTCAATGTTTAATGCTGATTATCTTCAGCTTACCCTAAATTGGAAAACATGCAGTTTTTGCCGAGCGACAGTATGAAACATACCGTGTTATTAAAATTTACTTCAATAACTGAACGATTTGCATACGGTCCATAGTTTTATAGGTTTCAACCGTTGTTTTCAGCGATTTGTCACCTAGTTTAAGTATGATTTCGTTGTTAGCAAGTCGATTTCCTTGTTCATCAACAACCGAAATGGAATAAGCACCAGGGCCTTCCAGCGTTTGCTTTGCTCCTTCAGGCGTTGTACCCCATAATGGCTGGCTTTTAATGAGAGTAGTCAGCCTTTTGTCGGCATTAATCGCACTTTCGATACGCTGACGATATGAATCCGGCATACCACCTTCATAATCAATTTTGATTTTCATCTCTTTTTGGCTCGACGAAGTGAAAAATCCTTCGTAGGAAAGATTTCGTGAGCCGATTTCACCAAAACCTAACTTGTCCAAGTAACTTTGAACGATATCAAGAAATTCCTTGCGTTGCTCAAGAGTCACACCTCCAAGATTGGTTGCATCGTAAGACCCGACACCGTTGTAAACCTGTTTCTTGGTTGTATTTAGGTCTTGAATAATATCCGGTACATTAGGATCAACCTTACGTAAAGTGACAATTGTTTCGGTTGAAGATGTTCCTAATGGCCTTGAACCAAAAGTACCTGGGACATTCATTCCGTACCCGTACTCATCAATCTCTCTCGCTTTGATCGCAGACAAAATATCATGTCCCTCAAGTACTGCTGCCCCATCCTCCAACCACCAACGTTGTTTCCCGTTGTTATCTTCAAGTTGCTGAAGGCGTTGCGTTATACTATCCGATTTGATTTTACCTTCATCGGAGATATCTAACAAATCAACATAAATCCGAAAATCTTTTGAAAGAGGCGAATTTTTTGATTCTTCAAAAGAATCAGTGGTGTCATAATCACCGTTGACAACTTTAAGGCTCGAAGCCGTGGATAACTGCTTTCGTGCTTGAAGCAAAGATACAAGTTCATCATCTCCATGCAGAGCGTTCTCAATAATCTTATAATTACTTTCGTTGACCGCTACCGATCCGCCACGACTGTCAGTAAACGTAAATGAGAGCAAGCCTTTTTCCCGCAAGGTTCTAGCTTGACCACCAATGACAGTAATATTTCCGTCGTTTGAAATTTCCAATCCTAAATCAAGTTCCATATCGGATAGCTTGATACCGGCTTTATCCAACAATTGGTTGACACGTACCGAGATCGCTCTATCGCTTGCGTTCCTATCGCTGGTGTTAACGATAGAACTTCCCGCAAACCCACTGAAAGCCGAAACGTATGCTGAAGCTGCTTATGCAATCATGAGTTCATCGACTTTCGTTAAAAATTTGAGCTGGTTTGTTAGGTAAAACTTGTAATTCCTCGACCTTATGCAAATTCGATTCACTTCACATGGAAAAATCCCGAGATATTTTTTTGCATCGCCAGTGAGGCGGCTAAACCTTGGATATTACAGTAAAAAATGTATTTCTTCGTGTATCACAATACTTAGCACTCGATTATTTTACACATATCCTAAAAGATACTCGTTTCTCATCCCTTCAAAAGCATTTCGGTAATCTGCTTGCGGTCAAGATTATCGTAGTCTTTGACTGACATCTGTACTTGTTTTTGTCCGTTCCCTGAAATGATGATGATTTCGTCATTTGCGAGCCTGTTCCCTTCAGAATCAGTTACTTTGATACTGTATTCTTGTGTTGTCGGTGAATATAATCCTTCCCCGATTCGTGAATCAACCGATTTTTGGAGTAAATCAACCAAATTCGGTTCCTCAGTAATCTTTTTTGATAACTTTACCGCAGTCGCTGGATCAATTCGTCCCCAAATGTCTTCATGGGCACTATTGATATCAGGAAATTCAGCCGCGCCAGAGTAACGGAGATATCTGGCATCTAATCCATAACCGTTTTGATCGATCAGTTTTTGAACCCCATCTAAAAAAGTTTTTCTTTCATCTAACGTCAAGCCCGGCAAATTCACCCAGTCCTTTGTTTCGATGGTATTGTGCGGTAATGGTGCACTTTTCATCGCCACCTGATGAATTTCATTTCGTTCATCAATTACATACGCGATATTCATCGGAATAAAAGAACCCGGTTGTTCAGCGATTACCGCAGGTGGTTGCGAATTGTACCCATATTCGTCGATGACAGGAAGTGAACGAGTTCCATCTGAATTACCTGTTTCTGGACGAAAATTGATTTCCTTCAACATCGAATTCATAATTTCGTGTCCCTGAAAAGCTTCGGAACCGGAAGCAAATTTCCACGGATTATTATTCCATTCAAGTTGACGTTCCATGATATCAGCAGTTTCGTCTGCCATTCTCATGGATTTATCAATATTGCTCAGTACTTCTGAAGAAAAACCTTCAAACCCATAACACAGACTCTGAGAATTTTTTTTGATTTCGAAAATATCTTTTGCCTTTGTGCCGATTGGGCTGTTTACATCACAGTATTGTAAATCAAGTATGTCTTCCTGCTGATTGTTGTACCGTGAATTGCTTTCTGAAGGTGACGCGGACCTCTGTTCCGTCCTATTTCTATCTTGGTACTTGTACTGATTGAAAAACGAGTATTCATTTGTAATACCATCCATAGTTTTACCTCGTACCTTGCTGGAAAATACTTGTTAAAGAAGAAGTTATGAAAATTGCAGAGGCCGACAATATTAATTTTTCGGAAAAAAACTGCTGCACATCAAGTAAAAAACGCAAAAGCCGAATATCCTTCCCAATTTGCCTGCATGTAACTTAATTCAAATGATGTTGCTGACTAAATACTTAGCTTACTGTAGAAAATAACAAATTCTACGAAAAGCAGTCTCGCTCTATTAATCCTGCGGCGAATAGATTTATTTTGGTTTCAGTTGACAACAATCACATAATTCAAAAAATATAAACACTTACGCACAATCGTTACCATTGTAATAATCAATATCACACTGAATAAAACATCGAATTTCAAGTTTCTCTTTCGGGTAAATCAACTTCTTTGCTCAGAACTGTACGATATATTTCAATACTGCAAGTTCTGTCTTGAAATAGGCTTAACTCGTGTGTTTTTGCAACTAATAGCTGTAAAAATGTCACACGTGATAATAAACAAGGGAATGTGAATAATGTAAACGGATTAATTCAAATCAATCTGAAACGGATGTTTAAGAATATATAAATTTTATTTCCTTTGAGTTCCATGACTTCAGTATATTCGCAGTCTTCATATTCCATGCCAAAATCTTCGGTGGCTATCAGTTCAGTGGCACGGTCAGGCGCAGCCGCCTCAACGAGAACTAATGCTTCTGCAGCTACAGATCAACTTTCTATTTCGCAGGCAGGAG
>JBOFQC010000796.1:0-3817 GCA_051660725.1 Thermoguttaceae bacterium | reverse complement strand
GATGAAAGCTCTGCAAGCCCTACACGAAGGGTTCGGACGAAAATTCGCAGCCGGGCTTTCAGCAATGTTACGGACAATTGTTGAAGTAAAACTTACAAGCGTCGACCAACTTACGTATAGCGAATTTATTTTCAGTCTGGACAATCCGACCTGTTTTAATTTGCTTCGGGCCGAGCCGTTGGAAGGAAACCTGATCCTTGATATCAACCCGTCAATTATTTACCCAATGATTGACCGCATGCTTGGCGGAGGACGTGAAGGTACCCTTTTGGCCAGACGCCCACTTACAGAAATCGAGTTGCGGTTGGTGTCACGCATAACCAACCTGTTCCTTGCCGAGATGAAACACGCTTGGGAAAACGTTCTTGATCTTGATCTTAGCGTTATCCAAGTCGAGAGCAATCCGCAGCTTATACAAATCGTTCCGCCAAACGAAGTTGTGGTGCTCGTCTGTTTTGAAGTTGCACTCATTGAAGTACGTGGTATCATAAATCTGTGTATTCCGTACAACGCTTTTGAACGCATTTCGGGCAAATTGGCGTCAAACACGTGGGTGACTTACGGGCGCAAGCAGGCTACACCGCAATCAATAAAGAAGATAAGCAAATCAATCCGAAACATGAAAGTTGAGATGAAAGTGAAATTGGCAAATGCCAAGATTCACTTGAACGAACTCATACAACTTCGTGTCGGCGACGTTATTTGCACAGAAAAAAATGTCGAAACACCGCTTCTGGTAAGCGTGGAAGGGATTCCGAAATACTGGGCAAAACCAGGCGTATACAAAGGTTACACCGCTATTCAAATCGACGAGGTTATTGAAGACCCAACCGAAATTATTGCGCAGGAATAATTCGCTAAATTACGTGAATGCGTCCATTTTTAGTCGTTGATACCGAGTTGTCATACCGCTGACGTTTTTTAAAAATATTTTGCTTTTCTCTTTTCAATTCTGACACATCAAGAACATGGACGTTATACAATTCACCAGCATACAGCAGGACAATAAGCCGCAAGTCACTATAAATGCCGAACTGTGCAAAGGTTGTGGGTTGTGTGTTCGTTTTTGTCCAACCGGAGTTCTGGAACACGGAACACATCTTAACGGACTCGGTTATATCAACGTCGTACAATCTGCACAAAAATGCGAAAAATGCACCGGCTGCGGAAACTGTTTTTATATCTGTCCGGAACCGGCGGCTATTAGCGTAAAACGAAAAAACAACCGCAACTTGGCAGCCGAAAAACGCCGCGCCGCTTAATATAAAATCGCAATACAATTTTCTTCAGTTGCACTGTAACTTTCTACCTTTCAACGGCAATTACACGCAGGTCGCACACATTCGTGCCAGTAGGGCCGCTTTTCAAAAGCCCGCCGATTCTTTGGAAATAATTATACGCATCACAACGTTGTAAATAATCAAGCGGATCAAGTTCGCCACTTTGCCAAAGCTCTGCCGCACGAAGTAAAATTCCGGCATCAAAAAAAGCACCCGCCGCGTCGGTTGGCCCGTCTTCCCCATCCGTGCCGCCTGAAAGCACAGCAATTTTCGGAATGGCGTCAACATTAAAATTCACGGCACCACTTATTTCAACTATTTTTTCTTCGTAAAAAAACAGTTTTCGCAAAAAAACAACCAGCATTGCTAGCACAAGCTGTTGGTTTCGGCCCCCTTTTCCTCGTAAAGCAGCCGGCGGCAGCGTCACGGTTGGTTCTCCTCCGCTAATCAAGCAGTCGGGGCCACTTTCAAGCATTGAAAAAGCAATTTCAGCAAGGTGTTTGCCCACATCTTCAGCCGCCCCTTCGCATTCTCTTTCTGACACCATTGCGTGAGAATAACCACGCTTCTCCGCTTCGATTCCGGCAGAATCAACAGCAACTGCATTGTTTCCAATTATAATTATTTTGTTTTCTGCAGCTTCCGTTTTCTCGCAACTTGCCGACAAATTAATTTTACTGGTGTCATTTACGGTTTTGTCGACAAGCACCCGACGAATTCTCGCAAACAGTTCGGCGTCACATCGCTTCCGAAATTTGTCCAATACAATAATGGCGTCGTATGCCGATGTGGTGTTTTCTACAGTTGGCCCGGAAGCGATCACATCCAACGGGTCACCAAGCACATCGCTTAAAATCAAGCTAATCAACTGCTTGCCTTGGCACAAACCAAGCAGTCCGCCCCCTTTAAGCGTGCTGAGCTGTTTTCGCACTGTGTTAAGTTCGTCAATATTCGCACCAGCTGATGACAAGGCACGGGTAATTTCGAGCTTGTCTTTCAGCGTTATCTGCGGAATCGGAGCGGGCAAAAGTGCGCTGCCACCACCTGAAAGCAGGCAGATACAAAGATCATGCGGCTTGAGTGAACCGACAAGGTTGATAATTTGCCTGACACCAAACACCCCAGCTTCCGTTGGTTCGTTGACACCAGCGGGTCTGGCTCCGTGCAAGTGGATCACTTCGGTTAGCGGAGTGACGCCGCCAGATTCGCAAACGCAGTCGTCGGGAACATTAACCCAACCGAGAATTCGCTTTTTGCCAAGATGCGGAAGCAGAATTCGCTCAAGCGATTGCGACATTTTGCCTGACGCTTTACCGGCTCCGATTACAACTACTTTGCCAATACCGTTCAAAGGAAAAGAATTGTCGCCGACATGCAGAGTGCTTGCAGAACGAAATTTCAACCTTTGATTACTTGCGGTATCAATGAAAACATTTTCTTCAATAAGAAATGCCGGCAAAACGCCTTTCACGCCGCTTTGCCAGATGTTGATAATGTCTTCTCGTAAATTTCGCACAGATTTTTTGATGCCACTTACTGAGCGTCAAGATTATTTTACAGAACGTGATGCGCCGAGCAGGTCTCGGCGGCTAACACAATTAACACGCGGAAATACTTATTCTACAATAACTTCAACTTCGTCGATTTCAACTTCGACTTCAGGTTCAAGTAGAACTTCAGTCTCGACTTCTGCGTTGTCTTCGGCTTTTATGTCAGTTTCAGTTTCAGTTTCAACTTCATCTTCTACTTCAGTTTCAACTTTTGCTTTATCTTCAGCTTCAACGCTTTTAATCGTGAAGCCTTTGATAAACCAACCGTCTTCTTCAGAAGCACCGAGAACGCCGGAAGGACCGAAGTAATTCTTAATCGTTTCAAACTCCGGCATTTTGCTTCCGTCAAATTTTGTCGGTCTGACACCTTCTTCCATTTCCGGCGGTGTCAGCAGTGCGTTTAAGATACGACCAAGTACTGACTGAGATTGCGGCATTTTACCGTCACGCAACACATTGTAAACCGCTCGGGTTGTGTCAGCGGTTCGCGTAAAGGACTGTAAAAAGTGCGGTTTTTGTCCTAATTCCATGCTCTTAAACAACTCAGTTATCCGTATGTAATCGGCGTTGTCGCTCAAGCTGCTTTGGTCGCTCTGTTCACGAGTAAGTACTTCCTCAACATAAGCGACATTGTTCGAAAGAAGAAGGTAGTTATGAGCAATTGTTACCACGCCTTTCGGGAAGAACGGTTTGCTCTCTTCTTCAATTTCCGGTTCGGGCTGTTTTGCTTTGGGTTTCGAGCCAGGTATCTGCGGAATTAAAATATCAATTTCCGGTCTGACAATTTCTTCTGCCGGCTTTACCTGCCAGAAAGTATAACCGTTGAATTCACGTCTTTCTCTTTCGGAGTCGCCGTCGAATAATTTTTCGAGAGCGGCTTCCATTTCCTGCGTTTTGCCCTCTTTGATTTCAACCGCGACAAACAGGTTTTCGCTGTCATTGGTTGTCGGAACATTGTATCTCGAGAAACCGACAATTCCGCGTCCG
>JBOFQC010000795.1:0-1680 GCA_051660725.1 Thermoguttaceae bacterium | reverse complement strand
CTATCATCCAGAAGCGTTGGTGACTTGCTTTTATCGCCTTTCGTGGCCTTGTTTTTTGGGGAATTGGCCGATTCAAACTCCCCGTCCAATTCCTTAAAATGATGGAATTTTGACTTATATTCAAAATATATTCCGGTACTCCCGCTAACTCGACCGTTTCGGTTTTTTAGAATCGAAAGCCCAATCTCCCGCGGGTCTTTTTCCTTCGCTGCGTCAATGTCAAAATTCGCATGTGGCCGCTCTACGTGCCCTTTGGAAATATTCACAAGATTTAAACCGGCCACACAATCGGCTCCGTACTCAATTCCGCCGCTTTCCTTGAAGCTCTCAAAAGACACCAGAGCTTTGTAATTGTTTCGGTTAAGTGAAGATATTACGATTATCGGTGTAGCAAGTTTGGCCGCCAAGTGCTTTAGTTCGAGTACGTTTTTGTCGATTGCGTCACGTTTTGTCTTGTCCTCCTCCCCGCAAGAGAGCATCTGCAAATAGTCAATCACAATCACAGGCGGACGGCTCGAAGTGTTTGCACGCTTATTGACAAGCGTGTTTGTACATGTTCTAACGTCATCCATTGAAAACAAACGATTTGGGTAATGAATAAACATATTTGGTGCAATGGAGTCGAACATTTCAGATATTTTTTGAAAAACTTTCTGAGTTGTTTCCACTCGGTTTTCACTTGAATAAAATGGGTTGTTGCGGCCAAAATCTTTTTCTAAAATAGTCTTTGTACACATGGCAAAGTCGTCAGAGTTTGCTATTTCCATGCTTGCCTCATAACTTAACCGGCTAAAGGTTTTGGCAACCAATTCTTGCCGACTCATTTCGAGTGATAAAAAGAGTACGTCGACACCGCTTGAAGCAATTGAATTTGCAATTTGCAGAACCAATGTCGTCTTGCCGAGCGACGGCATTGCCCCAAAAAAGAATGTTCCGGGTCTTAACCCACCATCAAGAATATTATCCAATTGCGTAAAGCCTGTAGGAATCGGCTTGATTGGGGTACTCAAATCACGTAAGAACAATGGAAGATACTCAGCATCATGGTGTAGGTCGGAGATTTCACTCCGACCCCAACCCCGAACCGGACTGGCAACTTTCGAAGCATCCGGCTCTCCAATCAATTCTAAACTTATTGCTTCGTTCGGTGTTTCTCTTTGTGGCAGTACAGACATAAGGTCTGCACGTTTTCAAGAGTGTTCGCCTCTCTGAAGCTGGCAAATTTATGTACAGGAATAATATGATCCACCACCGATGTTTCCGATGTAACCAAACTGCGACAGTTGCGGCATTGGCTTCCGTCGCGCTGTAGTGCTTCTAATTTCAGGTCAGACTGTCCCGGTCGCCTTCTTGATGAAGTGAATTTCACCTCCCAGTCTTGGTCTTCCAGATAAACTCCATTGCCCGGTTCGTATTCCACAGGACCACGAAAATCGTGTGTCATTTTTGTATCGGAAAATCTGACAATCGTCTTCTTCGCCGTAACTCCAATTCGCCCATGGTGATAGAACCTTTTGTGTACCTTGCCAGATGATATGTCGTTTTTCAGACTTATCGCCTTCACCATCGTCCAATGTGCAAGATGATCCAACAGTCCCGCCACCGCACAGAAATTATGCGCGATTTTGAAATAGTTTGACCACCCCCGGATAATGGCAGATACCCTTTCAATCCGAGTAC
>JBOFQC010000794.1:0-11025 GCA_051660725.1 Thermoguttaceae bacterium | reverse complement strand
TCATCAAAAAAGCACTGACCGAATTGACCGAAATGCTCACGGAACACGACCGCATTTGCATTGTCACTTACGCCGATAGTACCCGTGTTCTCCTGCCTTCGGTTTCCGGGCGGGAAAAACGGGCGATTATTGATTCGATTGAAGAATTATCCGCCGGTGGGTGTACATACGGGGCAGGCGGTATCCAAAAGGCGTACAAACTGGCAAAGGAAAACTTTACGAAGGAAGGCCAAAATCGTGTGATCCTCTGTACGGACGGCGACTTCAACGTCGGACCCAGCGACGACGAATCATTGCAAAAACTCATCGAAAAGAAGGCGAAGAGCGGCGTTTTTCTAACGGTTCTCGGCTTCGGAATGGGCAATCACAATGACAAAATGCTCAAGATTCTTTCCACGAAGGGAAAAGGGAATTACGGGTACATCGATACCATCGACGAAGCCCGAAAGTTACTGATTACCGGTTTGACGAGAACGCTGATTACCATTGCGAAGGATGTGAAGATTCAAATTGACTTCAATCCGAATCGGGTTGCGGCGTATCGGCTTATTGGTTACGAGAATCGGAAGATGCGTGACGAGGATTTTCACGACGACAAGGTTTCAGCCGGAGACATCGGTGCCGGACACTGTGTGACCGCCCTGTACGAGATCGTTCCGGTCGGTGTGGCGATTCCGGGGAGTGTGGATAAGTCGCGGTATGACACGTCTCATTCGGGGAGTACGGCTTCGTCTTCGACTCTTGATGAGTTACTGTTCGTCAAATTGCGTTACAAGACTCCCGATGGCGACAAGAGCAACTTGCTCGAAACGCCGGTTGCTGCGAAACCGATTGCAATGTCCAGCGACTTCGGGTTTGCCGCCGCCGTTGCCCTGTTCGGTATGCTACTCCGCGACAGTCGTTATTCCGGCAACGGAAATTGGGATGCCGTACAGGAACTCGCCAAACCCGGTGATGACAAATATCGTCTCGAATTCGTCGAACTGGTCAAACAGGCAAGTGAACTATGATGACGATAAGCGATTGACCCATTCCACTGACTCCGGTAGTGCCGTCACCGGCGAACAATTCGTACATTCGGCTGGATTACAGTCAATGGTGAGACACAATTCAAGGAAGTTGTCATCGCACTTGCCAATGTCGATTTCGCCACATCGCATCGAGACGCGAGCGGTGGATCAACCTCGTTATTGGTCTTGGACAGTTCGGGCGAACCGACCCTCCACGTTGACGTTCCGCTCAAGAAGATGCAAGAGATTCTGAATCAACATAGCTGTAACCCTTCACTTGATTTTGACACGCATCCGGGCATGACGGATGATTCAACGGAAGCCTGTGAATCGTCAGGCGATACAATTCTTAGGAAAACTTGATGTCGGCATTGGGTTTGGAGATTGAGGAAGAATTTTGACGCAAGATGCGATTCCGGGATGACACAGAAAAAGTGTGCTGCCGAGACAACGGCGTACTTTTCTGATATACTGATGTTGTCGTTTTGACATTCAGTTTGACAGTTTCAATGCGCAAAACCTTCCTCATCTTCAGTATCGGAACAAGATCATGAAGACTCTCGCAGATGTTTATACCTCTTTGAAAGAGCGTTTTGAAAAATTAAAACAACAACGACCAGAGGGGTGTCCTCTTTTTGCTTTGGAACATGGATTCAATTCTGAGCAACTTGATGAAGTGAAAAAAATACTTCGTTCTGAAATTTCACAGCATGAAGGCGATATACAAAGAGCCTTTCCCATTTGGCATTTACCGCTTCTGGTAATTGCAACGGAGATTGGCTATAAATATCAAGGAAATGGTACTGACTATTGGCTCAATTTGGAAAAAGCATTAGAGTATTCTACTATAACACATCATGAACGCAGGAAAATTCGTGAATGGTTTGAAGATACTCATAAACGCTTCAAAATTGCTAAACCGTTAGAAACACCGTGGTCCAAGCAATTTAGGAATATTGCGTGGCCGATTACGAACGCTATTTTGCCTTTGGATATTCGGCTACAGTTTATGAAATCGCTTGCGCTAATGCCGACAAAGTATTACGGCTTGGATGTGGACGCAATTGCCACATATCTACGCAGGGATACGGATACGGAAAACTCGCTCCGTTACTCTGGCTGGTTGAGTACGATGCCATCGGTCGGTCAGCTTGCTCAGGCAATAATCACCAATAATACCAACGAGTCACCATTTTTTTCTGCGGATACGTTACTGCGTCTTCGGCAAGACATGGAACAGGATAAAATTAACGGTGTCAAACTAATCCAGCTACGAAACAGAATTAGGGAAAATTATAGCGATTCACTAAAACCAATAGTTCGTCAAAAAGTAGGTTCGCCACTCCCAATAATTTACGGAAAATTGTTTTTGAAACAAAAAGAAAACGGCACTTGGATTCTCGAAGCCGAACTGCCAGAAAAGATAGCCTGTTCATTACGGGAAAATGGCGAATTTAAGGACTCATTGCGCCGTGGTTCGTTACAATTGAAGGCTTGGAATCAGCTACGTATCAAGCCGGCTTTCTTTTTGCAACGGGAACGACTGGAAATCGAGTCGACGTTTTGGTCAGACATCAACTCGTCTTTCCTTCAAAACCCTGAGTTTGACGACCTCAAAAAAATTGCTTTTCGATTCGGTTTTCCGATATTCTTTCAAGACGGTAAAAAAATACGCACGATAGAATCTGGCTCCGAGAACGTAATTTGTGTTGTCGAAAGATACGCAGACAATGTTGATGGAATCACCGTTGACAGCAAATCGCCAAACGGTTTTCATATTTTGCATATCGACACATCTGATAATACTGCATTGGATTGGTGTAAAGGCAATGGTGCAATAATTCGAGAGAAACGGCACTGGTATTGGATATGTCCCACGGGGGAAATTGATGACGATATTCTTACCGTGTTTCAGGGAGACTCGTTTTATCTTGCAATTGAAGAAGGACATTCTATTACCGTTACATTTCAAGACGAAACGCTTGAAAATGCGACCGGGCTGTTTGTGTTTAACAAGTTAGAATTAGGTGAATACTCGATTGACATTGACGACGAAAAATGGTCGGTGTTGGTTTCCAAGCGTGAATCGACACCGCTTTTCACGGCGGATTTGCAAGGCGAAATGATCGTCGATTCTTTGCGGAACCAGTCTTTGATGTTGAATGTCGCATCGAGTCAACCGTTTGTGAATGTTGATTATTCCGTGTCGCTTTCGGAGGAGTCGGTACTGCAAACCGAGTATTCTGACAAATTCGAATACTTTCCGTACAGAGGCGGATTGTTTCGGCAAGCGTTTGACGAAAAAAATGAATCCGAACTAAAAACTTGTTTTTGGCAGTTAATCCGAAGACAGAATGACTTGAAAATCTGCCTCGAAATTGGCAATGTCTTCAAGCAGGAATGGACTTTGGAGTCGCCATGCTTTGGAATTTGGTGGAAAAATACTGAAACCGAAAATCCAACGCCCGAATCGGATGGCGAAGAAGTCGTTGCAGAGGAGGTGTTGCACAAAGCAGGAAGGTATCCTTTATATCCAGATGACGTTCGCTTGATTTGTGCGATAAAAAAAGAAAATGGCGAACGGATATACCGCGCAACAACCATCTCGAAATATGCTGACACGTTCACACTGGGCAACGTCTTGAAATGGCCAGATCGCAAACTACGGCAAACGAAAGACATGAAAAATGGAATCGGTTTGGAGCATATTGTGGACAGTATTCTGGCGTTTCGCCAAGCACAATCCGAATCGCTATTTGCCGAAATGCAACGGAAAAAAATCCTTGATGAACTGGAAACCGTTTTTTGGACGATTACCTGTGGTGAAAAATGGACGGAACAAGCCAATGCGGTCAATGACATGAATTTGCAAAACGAATTGGAACAAGCACTAAAAACACTGATTCGTGAAAAGTTGAAGTGGGGAACCACCGTCGCAAAACAACAAAGAAATAACCTTTCTGACAAAATACTATCCGACGACGAACTAATCATAAAATGCACGGAGATGTCACATGATATTCTGGAATTACTCCCTGAATTTTGGACGAAACTGAAACAAGATACAAAAGACATTGAACATCGACTGAGTAGTAAAGTGTTTGGAACTCTCAAATCCCTTTTGGAAGAAAAAACGAGTTGGACACAATTGGATGGATACATTGATTACGATGATTGGAATTCCTTTCTCGGTAAATTCACCGAAAAGTTGTGGGGAAAACAACTTTCGGAGTTAGTGTATCCAAATGAGATAAGCAGATCGTTATTCAAAGAGTTGCCGACGGAGTGGTCGCTCAAATTCACCGGTGCGTATGTGGAAAAAATCCAAAAACAATTGAAAGATAATCCGTTTTTGCAGTTGTGGAAGCCCGACATTGTGAAAAATGTCCTCTCAATATTTTTGAATCCCGCTGTATTTGAGGGGGAGTTGAAACAAGACACGCTTCGGGCAATGTTGTTTGACCGACAGTTCATGCGCTGCATTGCCTTTATCTTGTGGCGAAAACACCAGTACGAAAAATTACTGGAGGTATTCGGCAATGCCTGATGCAACCACGGTTTATAAGCTGATTATTCATGGAATTCAGGCTCTGCGGCGACAAGCGGAGCTGAAACAGTGTCCCGTTTTAGGTGGGACGGGAATTCGCGCTTTTTGTTATCCGCACCAACTCTACGTTGTCCGTGAAGTGCTGTGTGCAACGCAAATACGTCACCTTCTCGCCGACGAAGTTGGACTCGGAAAAACATTAGAAGCGTTAATGATTATGAACGCTTTGCGGATTCGTAACAATGGAAAACTTCGGGTGAGTATCGTTGTCGGGTCGGAAGAACGCGCAATCCAATGGCGTGACGAAATATGTGGGCGTTTTCCATTTCCGTTTTGGAAGAATCTCATTCCAGAAAAGTATCCCACATATTCTTGCAACAATAACGTCTTTTTTACTGATCACAATGTCGAATGGAGGGATGAGGCGTTTGAAAACGATGACTATGACGATGTCATGTTGTTTTCTCCTCCAAATTTTGACGAAAACAAAGAGTATTTGGAACCGGAATATTGCGATTTGTTGATACTTGACGAAATTCATGGTTTTAGTAATGAGCTACTAAATTTTCTTGCCAGTAGATCAAGCGATTATCAGAACATCATCGTCCTGTCGGCGACACCGCTGCTCGGCGAAGAAAAGGATATTTTGCAACTATTGAAATTACTTTCGCCAGAATACGCAGAGTTTTGCGAACTTAGGAAAGAAACGCCGAACATCGCAGATGATCCGACATTGCAAAACAGAATGTTGCGGTCCAAAAGGTTGACTTTTCCAAAAGCATTGCCGCAACGCGCTTCTGATATTATCAGGATCGAACCGTTTGAAAGTGACCGTTTGCGTTTTGCAAAAGTACGAAATCTGATGCAAAAAATGGTCGCCGAAGGACTGGTAACCGAAGAAAACGCTGTGCTGTTCATTCGGAGAAGTGTAACTGGTGGACAAACCTTGTATCCACGAGTCGATAAATATAAACGTCGGTATCCTCGATATGCCGCCGAACTGACGGAATTACAAAAACTTTGTTCGTCCGAACAAGGAGATTCTCGGTTCGATGCACTGGTCGATTATCTGCTCGAATTTTTCGCCGACGATGATGGCACAAAAAAAATTGTCATTGCCTCGCAAGATATGCCGACAATCAAGTATTTGGAAAAGCGTTTGAAGTCCTGTTTTCCCAGTACCAAAATTCTTCTTTTTGAGCAGGAACGAAATCTAAGAGACGAAAACGATGCAGAATCAGGCACGGACACGAAAAAATCGGAAACGCAAGTTGCAGAAGATAACAAAGGGATCGTCGAACAATTTTGGACGGGTGACGCTCAGATTCTTATCGCACATAACGATGCCAGAGAATCGTTCAATTTGCAAATTGCCGATGCGCTGGTTTTCTTTTCCATTCCTTGGAACCCTGTTGACATGGAGCAATGGCTCGGACGTGTCAGCCGACTGGGATTGCGGAAAAAGAAAACTATCGAAATAATCACTCTTGTCCAACGAGATTTCATTGATGAAGAAATTGCTGATTTATATCAACAGTTAAATATGTTTGAAAAACCGCTGGACATCGAAAAAAATCAAAACATTCTCAATACAATTACGGAACAAATTCGGCGCAGGGTATTGGACGGAACGAATCAAATATCAAAACCGAAACTAGAATATGATGAATGGCACGAAGAAATCATGCACATCGTTCAGCGAGATTTTGCTCTTGAACTGGACGATAACGTACAAAGAACCGTATTAGAACCGGTGATTTCGCCTGAGAAATTGGGCGATTTTCCCAAAGAAGATGCGCTAAATGGCTGGCTGGATTTGCTAAGAAATCATGAATTTCGTACTGGATACACTGAAAATGACGAAAATTATAAATATGCAAAAAACCCGAATTATTACAAATTTCAAGTGACTTGGAAACCCAGGAAATGTCCAATGCCAATTCCGGTTTTAGAAGATGAACCGATTTCGAAGAAGCCGTTTATTTTGTATCGGAAGCATATTCAGCTTCCGCCGAGAGACTTAGTGCCCGTCTATCCCGACAAAGAAAAAAGAGGACAACGCTACGAAGTGCCGCTCCAGTTTTTCAATTTCGGTTCGCAGTTGCACGATAAATTGGTCAAAATTTTCGCAGACTTTTTTCAAAGACCATCGCTGTATCAATTTAGCGTGTTGCCGGGAAAAAGTACCAGTACCAAAGTGGACGCAGGAAAATACCTCATTGGCATTTGTACTACTGATCGCAAGCGAGAGGAACCAAAACAATTGCTCGATGGTTTGTCAACGAGCGATAACAAAACGCAAAGTGAAATGCGAGAATCAGAAGAACACCGTTTTCTCGCCGGTCTGCAATCCGACGACCGATTCCTCGATTTGTTGTTTCCCGGCGGTTTGGAAATACATGGCTATAAGGATAGCCTGTCAAACCGCATTGAACCAGAACAATTTTACGGATTGTTGACAGCATTACCAACAATTAAGGGGGCAAACGGTCCAACGAGTATACCGGCTCAATACGTTGAGAAAATTAGCAATTTAGCAATAGCAGCCACGCAAAATCGTTGGCAACGAGATTTTCAATCGCCACATGAATTACTCGAAACACGGCTCGAAACACTTCGGCAAGAGTTACAAATCCGTATTGATCTGATAGAATATAAGATCAGAGTACAAGAAGAAAAAATCAAAGCGGAAAAGAATCCGCAGACAATTCGGTTAAATTACGAACCAGTGAAAAAGCTACTCTTGGAGCAGCTTCTTTTGGCGAAGCGGCATTTTGAATTGCGAAAAGAATATTTGACAACGAGTATCGAAATGGCAAACAGTCCGTATTGCGAGTGCAAGGCAGTCTTGCGTATTATTGTTCAACCACAACCCTCAACCGGAACAGCCAATGTATAACGAAATTGAACAGAACGAACGTGCATTATTATTGAACAGAACGAACGTGCATTATTACGGTATATTGAGTCGGCATATCACCTTTCCGATGAGGAAATGTTGCGTAAACGAGAAAAATTGCTGCAAGAAGAAGGGACGATTGCGCAGCGTCCCTATCTCGAAAGTGGCGCAAAATACAAGCAAGGAAAAAAGTTTTCTGAGCTTAATATCGAAACAGGTATTGCGCAATATCTGACGAAACTTGCAGACAGTCAATTGATATTTAATCCGCCTTACCAACATCAAGCGGATGCCATCGAAGCCGTTTTAGCAGAACACAAGAACATTATTGTAACGACAGGAACCGGTTCTGGCAAAACGGAGTGTTTTCTTTTACCGATTTTGGGACGGCTCCTTGCTGAAGCGACGCGACCATCTTTCAAACAGCCGGCAGTGCGTGCATTATTGTTGTATCCGATGAATGCGCTGGTCAATGACCAACTCGGACGTTTGCGAAGGTTATTCGCTTCTGATGCGTGTATGAAAATGTTGCATAAGATGGCGGACCGTCCCATAAAATTTGGACGCTACACCGGAAGAACGCTATTTCCAGGCTATATTCCGTTTCCAAAGAATGATGTGGAGCGCAAACAATTCGGAAGCAAAATGCAAAGCAAACTCAAGGGCTTGGAATTCTTCGCCAATCTTGCAGATAGTGCGCTAAATCACAAAGACGAAAAAGAACAAAAGAAAGCAATCGAGGCGATCAAACAGCTTCTTGAAAAAGGAAAGTTTCCGGCGAAATACTCTTCGCCAAAAGAGGCTGCGAAAGGTTTTCTTGATTGGTACGGTGCTTCCCGTTCTCCCTGGCTCAATAAAAACGGAGATTTGGTGCGAACAATCGAACGGGAAGCCGATGCCGAATTGCTACTGCGTCACGAAATGCAAAAATCGCCACCGGATATTTTGGTAACAAACTATTCGATGCTGGAATACATGCTCCTTCGCCCGATAGAACGGGAAATTTTTACACAAACAAAGGACTATTTCCAAAACAATCTCGACGAGCGGTTTCTTCTGGTTTTGGATGAGTCGCATCTTTACACCGGCGCGCAAGGCACCGAAGTTGCGATGCTGATACGTCGCTTGAAACACCGACTGAATCTGAAACAAGAACAATTTCAAGTGATTTGTACCAGTGCTTCTTTCGGTGAAAAAGATTCTGCAATGAAATTTGCCTCCGAATTAAGTGGGGTTCCACTCAACTCGGTTGTTGCGATTACCTCCGATGATAAAAAAATCGCACAATTGCCATCCGGTGCGGGAACAAAATCTGACATTGATTGGTTAGCAACAAATAATCTCGATCAAATACGCAATAACACTGCCGAAATAAAAAATGTTTCTGAAAAGTTGCGACAGATGCCCGTGTTTGGTCGACTTGCCAATTTGACAAGTCTAACTAAGACAGACCGGGACCCAGCAACTTTGCAAAACACTGAAGCTCCGCAGGAAATTGAAGCACTCGCTGGAAAATTGTTTGAAAATATCGACAAGGAATCAGCGAAACTGGCAACAGACCAACTTGTCGAACTGGCATCGCTTGCTAAAGACGAACAAGGCAATCCGCTGTTTGCTGCACGGGTTCACCGATTTTACCGAGGTCTTCCCGGTCTGTGGATGTGTAGCAACGAAAAATGTAACGAACTCTACGCCGTGCCAAAACGGAACTGCCACTGCGGAAGCCGTGTTTTTGAATTGTTTTCCTGCAAAGCATGTGGCAGCGCATATTTTTCTGCTTTCACGAATGTCGTACAAAATCCGCAGTATCTTTGGTCGGAGGATTGCGGACATGTCGATGGTGTCGAAGGAACCGTGAAACCTATCCACATTCTTTTAAAGGAACCGCTTAAATTCGACAAAGACAAACACCAAGAACGGTATCTCAATTTTATTACTGGTACGTTATCGGATTATCCTCATGAAGGTAAAACTCGACCTGTTTGGATTCCTGTTGCAGAGGGGAAAAAACAGGCTAACACGCGAGAAAAGAAAGGATTGTTGTTTACCCAGTGTCCGATATGCAAAGCAGGTGGCACCTATCATATTGGCAATCATAAGACTAAGGGGGATACTCCGTTTCAGCAGATGATTGCATCGCAACTTTTGGAACAGCCTGCAAACCCAAAATTGCAAACGCCGCTCAAAGGTCGCAAAGTTCTGATTTTTTCAGATGGTCGTCAGGCGGCATCGCGGCTCGCTGGACGTTTAAGTAGCGATTCATTGCGTGATGCCATTCGTCCTCTGCTCATTGCCGGTTACAAATCCCTCATGGAACGGTTTGATGAACCGGAGTCTCAATCACTCCGTTACTCTTATCCCGCTGTTCTCGCAGGAGCGTTTTGCAAAAACATCGTCCTATCACCGATTCTGAAAGAGGGTGAACACTTTTACGAACATTGGCGCAAAGTCTGTGATAATCTGAATCGGAAAGACATTACATGGGCGACATTCCGAAAAAATGTCGAAAATTTCAATGCTCCCGAAACGATACTGCAAGCCATTTACGAAATACTATTTAATGAAAATTCAGGTTTCCAAGCTCTTGCACTGGCGCGCATAATTCCAGACGAAGACTTTTTTACCGACGACTGGACGAAACTGCCGACTCCCCAAGGAATTGCTCCCGATAAAAACGACGAATGGAAAAAAAATCTCGTCGATCTCTGGATTCAACTGATGATTGATAAAAGAGCGGTGCGTTTGAACGGAACACCCGCTGGTTGGATCGATATTGAAGAGTCCAAGAAGAGTGAGGTAATACTAGAAGGGAAAATTCTCAACCAGCTTCTTCATCAAATCCCTCCCAAAAAGATTCCTCATTCGCATTTCAAAACAAAGGCGAATGTATCTATAAAGATACTTTAAACCTCTAATTTTACAGAGGATGACGCTGTTATTAAATTGTTGTCGTACACAAATGAACCGATTTCTGTGCTGGACAAAAACTGTTCGGAAACAGTGAAAGTTCATTTATTGCAACACCATTTTTTTATCGAAGACATCCCCGTTCTTGCAAAAGAGTACGAAACCAAATCAAAAGAAGTTAAAGCCGAGATTGAACGAATTAGCCAAGAGCATCTTTCGTTTTTGATTCAGAAGAAAGTGAGTTGTTCATTTGGTTTGCTGTCATTGTTGTTTTCAAAAAGTGAAATCACAGAAGAAAGCAAAATTTCATTGCTAATCAATTCTTTAGCGAATCTTGAGCCAGAGCAAGCCAAAGCCTGTTTCGAACAACTTGGCATGACGGATTACGCAAGTTTGTTTGAAGGGAAACGCCCCAAATTTGCAAGGGACGACACTCATGCAGAACAGTTGCTCCCGATCCTTCAGAATAGGAATTGGATAACTTTCAAAGTGGAAGGCGAAGGAAAGGAAAGCTATTATCAAGCGATTGGTAAAAAAATTACCAAAAGTGAGAAGGAAAGGAACTGATGAGTATTCGTTTTGCAAACCCAAGTTATTTTGCGGTAATTATGACGACATTGCAGCTAACTTTCGAGGTGCATCCGCACAGCAGTGGCATTGCC
>JBOFQC010000793.1:0-4312 GCA_051660725.1 Thermoguttaceae bacterium | reverse complement strand
GGCCTTGTCGGCGAAGTGGGAAACCAAGACCGTTCAAACGGCTGCTCGTAGGGAAAAAAGCCGTTTTGTTCAAGAAGAAAAAGCCGCTGACTGGCCCCCGGAATCCTTGGGATATTACGTTCTTTTCCCGGTGAATTCTAATGCGAGCGTTTTAGTAATGATTCCCTTTCGCTCCCTTTTGTGCTTTATGATGCGTCTTACATTTGGTCCTGTTTTCGGCTCTGCGGCAATGTTTCGCATCTGAGAGGAGCAGCCTTGCGTAGTTGCAAGGCTTTGTTATTACTAGACTTATGAAAACACGCCCGACAGGACTCGAACCTGTAACCTACGGATTAGAAATCCACGGAGGCGTCAAATTGCCGTGATGCGTCAGAGACCGGAAAACGTAGCGTTTACGGCTCAGGCCCCGTAATTTCCAAGCTCACACGACTTTCTCCTTTCGCACTCTTTCGAGACGTTTCTGGCTGTTTGTGACGGCCCCGTTTTCGGCTCTTGACCCGAAATCGGCTCTGTGGTAGTGAGTAGCATCTGACGGTTATTCAATTTTGACTGTTGAACTCAGTATTCTTTTTTCGTTAAGTTTGTAGCGATTTTGTCTGTTACAATGTCGGTAAAATCGCTACAACCCACCACCGACGACTTACTGGGTGTAAACAGTACGAGATGAAAACGTAAGTCTTGTAACTACAATTGTTTACAGCTTTTTCAAAAAACCCGTTCTTCTGCGGGTTCTCTGTACGCTTCACATCGGAGAATGGAGGCGCACAGAAAGGTAAATTCAGTGGCAAAAGGCTCAAATCCTGCTTTTTCCTTCTGACGGAAAAACATTTCTGGAAAAATGAATTTTTTTCCCGTTTTTTCGCTTTTTTAATATTGACTTTCACCTCAACCTGTATATATTGAGGGGTGTCGACCTAGACAGCGGTCGATTTTTGCGACAGGGTGGAAATTTTACAATAATTGGGCAATGGGAAACAGAATCATCCGATACGCAATCGCGGCGGTGCTGATTTTCGCGGCATTGGCAAAAACGCACATGTTATCCACAAGCCCAACATTGCCTGTCAGCGGTTGGCTTGGGTTGCTCGAAACTCGCTGGGTGCAGATTTTCACTGTCGAATTTGAGATTTTGTGGGCGTTACTGCTGATTTTCAATCCGTTTCCAAGACTCGTTTGGCATGGGACAACGGCGTTGTTCACGGCATTTGCGATAATTTCAGCGGCGCGGTGGGGATGGCTTAATGAAAAATCGTGCGGATGTTTTGGTAAAATCGACGTAAATCCGCTCTACACAGCGGTTTTCGACGCGGTGATTGTCGGAATGCTGGTGCTGTTTTGGCGAAAAACAGAGGAGGTTCGGCATATTCGTGTATCGTTTTGGAACTTCGTTTTGTCGTGGTTGCTGATCGCCGTGCCGCTTGGGTGGGTGATGGTTTCCTTCCGTGCCTCGGAAATTGCTACGAGCGGAGAAATTGTTGGCGAATCAAAAGTCGTGATTTTGAATCCGAAAGGTTGGCTGCGGCAAAGATTTCCGCTGCTTGATTACGCAGAAACGGACGTGAATTTGGCGGAAGGATCGTGGCAAGTCGTGTTGTACGGAGCCGACTGCAAGGAGTGCCGCACGCACTTGGAAGAAATGGACCGTGATGCTGAGCGAGTTATTTTGCTTGAAATTCATGGTCAAAAGCAAAATCCGATACAAAAATCGTTTGCCGGCAGCAGGTGGACTTGGGGTTCGCTCGATTCGCAGCGAGATTGGTATGTCGAGACACCGACGGTAGTTACGCTGCACGATGGAATTGTGGTTGATACTAATAGTTATTGAAAACTTTTTCATGATTTTAACACAAGGAGTTTTTACAATGAGAACAAAAAACATTTATTACGTTATGATAATCGCGTTGCCGATTTTGGTAACTGGGCTGTTTTTCGCAAGTGGAAAGCAAAGTCAGACGCAAGCGAAGGGAAAACTTGGACCTGTGAGTATGGAAGAACTCGCTACGGTTTGGGGAGGCGGGGAAGGTTATGGGTGCAGGCCACTGACGGATACGACTTCCTGCATAAACAATCTAAGTATTCCAGGGTCCGTGTATGTTGATAAAAACGATCCTAATTACACCCAAAATGTTCAGAATGCAAGAAATGCTTGTCCAACTGGAAACAAGGTTAAAGGAGTCGGTGATGTTGCAGACGCAGGGCGACCTCCACAGACGACCCCTCCTACAATAAACACACGATTTTTGCATGCCCCAACGAATAAAGTATGCCAAAATAATGTAGTAGTAAATATTAATGAATACGATACTTTGCACAATCTCTCTCCCGCTCGAGCAATAAAATGCGTGGTGGCTCTGGGCAATGTCTCAAAGACTATTGCAACACAAAGCTGTTCTGATCCATAAGAAGCAAAACAATAATCTCATTTACAAACAGTGTCAACAATATACCCCAGTAGTTTCAACTTAAGGAATTTTTTCGCAATTGCCCAGACTTCCACTGTTTTCCTGTTTTTGTATACTGTCCGTTTTAACCCTCATGGGAAGATAAAACAGATGTCAGGATGATAAACTGGGAAGACTAGCGAGCAAGTCATAAAACTGCCTATTCTCCCCGTTTGGCTATTTTATTGTTTGTGTTATAGTTTTTCCTTAAATTGAAACCGCTGCAATATACCCTTAACTCCGTAATGAGTCACGGAATTTTGGCAGTTCTTACAAACTGCCAAGATAATTTGCGACTTTTGTTGTGCACAGACAGAAGATAGCCCCTGATTGTTTCAAATTTTTGGGGGCTACGGTTGCGTAAAATAACAGCCTGAATGGATGTCGTACTCGACCGTAGTGATGGGCGGAACGAAAAAAACGTCGAATATATTGGGCCGTCAGTGCGCGGCGTACCGCTTCTTTCCGGTTGTTATTGCCCCCCTAAAATGCGAAACGTCTAGGATAGACCGTAACCAAAAAAACACGCAAGATTATCCGGGAAGTTGTAAGTTTTTATCAATTTTGACAGGAGCCTTCATTATGCGAAAACTTTGTGGAACTTTTTTTTCAATTGAAGGCAAAGTTATCTTTATTGCTGTCTTTTTTTGTCATTTTAACTTTGTACTAGCCGAAAGTACTGTTGAACAAGACGAGAAAAGGCAAACGATTGAGTTAATAAAAGCAAAGCAGGAGAATAATCGAAGTAGCATAATGCGTTGGAGTGGAGAAGCTGTTGTATCAAATGCAAACTATTCATCAAGTAACAGAATAAACGAACAGCTTTCTTATCATGTGACGTACCGACAAGATATGACCAAAGACAGAAGTATCGCCATTTTAGATAATTTTTCTTCAAAAATTGCCAATGCACCCCCGCATCACTATGATAAACGTTCGTTTTTGTATCTTGATTCGATGTTTTACGAACTCAGTATTTTTGGAAAAGGAAAATTTGCTGTTGACAATAAAGACACCACCAAAAGAACTGAGCTGCATCCGTTTGGCAATCTTAATTCGTGCTCGGTAGACCGTTTTAACGAGCACAATATGTTTTTTCGTCCTTTTTTCGAATCGCGACTAAAAGAAAGAGAGGATGATGCTGATATCATAGCAATCATTTATGATAATCTTGACCGTATTGATTTGTCTCAGATAATGATTGAAAAAAGCAGTGACAACGACTCTGTGACTATTTATTTGGGACATGATAAGTTATCACCGAAAACATATTCTTTGAGTCATGGAGGGATTAAAGTATCAGAAATAAATTCCCTAACATCTTCGCAGTACGGGAGAAACGAGTGGACTTGCGATGTGCAAAATGTCAATGGCATATGGGTTCCAAAAACAACAAAAACCGTTGTTTACGACATGAGTGGTGGAAAAACAGAGCAAATAATTGACTGGAAGACAATAGTTATTAATGGCGTTTTTTCTGACAATGAATTTTCTTTTGCTAAAATGGGTGCCTTTCGCGGGTTGCCTTTTAATGATGGGTTAACGGGTGAATTGATTATTTTGAATGATGACAGCTTGCCTCCATCCCCCTACGATGACTTAAATGATAAACGCCAGTATTATTGGCTAAGATATTTTATCATTCTCATCGGAGCCGTGATGATCCTTATCGCACTTGCCATGAAATACCGACAGTGGAAAAGCAGGAAACCGGAGGCGACACCATGAGTTCTCGGCGGTCCGCTATTTTAGTGCCCGTTATTGCCGGATGCGTTAGCATCGCTTTTTGTGCGATAATTATATACCAGCGTAATTCGACACAAAATTCATCGCAAGTGCCGCCGCCAACATCCGGGCCGCAGTGCGCTCAC
>JBOFQC010000792.1:0-3456 GCA_051660725.1 Thermoguttaceae bacterium | reverse complement strand
GTGGATACCGTCACGCCATTTTCGGCCTTCACCGAGACGTCCGGTGAACTCGTCTACGATTACGATTTCACCATCTTTTACGACATACTGTTCGTCGAGGTGGAACTCCCGAGCAACTTTAATTGCTCGCTGTATGTACTCGTAAATGTGGTAAAGCCCGGTGTCAGCCATTGAATCCGGCTTAGAGATGTTTCGTGCTTTTAATCGTCCTTTTTTACTCAAGTCAACCGTTTTCTTATCGTGATCGTAAAAATAATCTTCTTCTTCGATAAACTCATCCGCTTTTTCAGCCGCCCATTTGTAACACTCGACTTCCATTTTCTGTTCGGCAGTCGGCGCGGCACTGATGATAAGCGGCGTACTCGCTTCGTCGATTAGAATACTGTCTGCTTCGTCCACAAGTGCAAAATACGGTTCACGTTGCACCGGCTGCTCGTCGGACATTTTCATTCCTTCGAGCATTGCACCAAGCAAGTCGTGTTGGCCTTCACGGATTTTACGTAGCAAGAGACGGTCACGCAAGAAGTCGAAACCGAACTCCTTTGCAGTGCCGTAAGTGATATCACAGTGGTACGCTTTTCTACGTTCCGGCTGCTGCATTTCGGTTTGGATGACACCAACTTTCATGCCGAGCGCGTTATAAATCGGTTCCATCAGGTCGGCGTCACGTTGGGCTAGGTAATCGTTTACCGTTGCGAGGCAGGTCCCCTTTCCGACCAAAGCGTACAAGTACATCGGCAGTGTAGCGGTGAGCGTTTTTCCTTCACCGGTCTGCATTTCGACGATTGAATGGTTGAATACGGCAGTAGCACCGAGAATCTGCACATCGAAGTGCCGCATGTTTTTTGCACGGCGTCCTGCTTCCCGAACCAAAGCGTACGCTTCCGGCAGAAGTTTAGCAAGTGGTTCGCCGCTTCTTGCCCGATACCGTAAAGAAAGACTCTCTTTCCGCAAATCGTGATCGGTTAGAGCCTGCATTTTCGGTTCAAGAGCGTTTACACGCTGAAGTTCCGTCACCCAGCGCGCAAGTTTTCCTTTTGCCGTAAACGGTATCATCGATTGGATTCGACGCTGTAAACCTGAAGGAATTGCGGACACGGATATTTAAGCGATTAAAAAAATTTTTTAAGGAGTTAGAATTTAGGAGTTAGGAGATAGGAGTTAGAGTTGGAGCTAGACTTCAGGTATTTCGAATCACCTGCTCACCTGCTCACCTAACTCCTAAATTCTGCCGTGAACGGCTACAAATTATTATAGTTTATTTACTTTCTTTTTTCCCCAAGCAGAACCAAAGGGCGGCCATTCTAACCGCGACGCCGTTGGTTACCTGTTCCAAAATCGAGGATTGCGGACCGTCAGCGACATCCGGCGTCACTTCCAGACCGCGATTGATCGGACCGGGTGCGAGAATAAGCACGTCTTTTTTCGTCTTCGCGAGTCGGTCACCGTTCATGCCGTAAAGGTGTGCGTATTCGCTAATTGACGGAAACGGCCTCACAACTTGCCGCTCAAACTGTATTCGCAAAAGGTTAAACACGTCGACTCGGTCCAAAATCTTGTCAAGCGAATATGAAACTTCGACACCGTAATCTTCCCATTCACGTGAAACAAGCGTTGACGGGCCGCAAAGAATGACCGAAGCGCCGAGTGCTTTTAACGCCCAGATATTTGATCGGGCAGTGCGGCTGTGTGCAATGTCACCAACCAACGCAACGGTCAAACCTTTAATACGTCCGAGCCGTTGTCTAATCGTAAGAATATCAAGAAGTGCTTGTGTTGGGTGTTCGTGCGGCCCGTCACCGGCGTTTAAAACCGAGCAGGTTAGATTTTCCGACAAGAGCTTCGGACTGCCGGGACACGAATGGCGAACCACAACGCAATCAATACCCATTGCTTCCAGGTTCTTGGCCGTGTCAATCATTGTTTCGCCTTTTGCAATGCTACTTGTCGAAGCAGCGAAATCGACAACATCCGCACCGAGTCGTCTTGCCGCGAGTCCGAAACTGATTCTGGTACGGGTCGAGTTCTCGAAAAACAAATTCACGCACGTTTTGCCCGTTAAAAGAGGAATCTTCCGATCACCGGTAGCCAATACGTCCCGAAACTTATCCGCGTAGTCCAACAGTAATGTAAGCTGCGACGAATTCAGTTCCTCAATGCCGAGCAAGTGTTTTTTCGTCCACTCGGCGGGAACGAACCCCCATTCTTCAACGGTTTTCAATTTTTTCTCCTTGTGCTAAACTGTTCGATTTCGAATCGTCGGCAAAGACGCCGTTTTAGTTAGTAATTATGTTAACGATCAATCAGTCGTAATTGATCAATTCTGGCAAAGTGCTTGGTGTTTAATGTTGCATGAGGCATATCATGCACAATCGAGGTAGCCGCAATTGCAATATTAAAAAAATCAATTAATTTATTGCGATTTTTTAGCTCATGAAATATTTTAACACTTTCTAATGAACAGTTTTTGTCAAAATCTAATATGTGTACCTTTTCCAACAACAAACACCAGAAATTTTCGTGTTCAGGTTTAATCCCACGAACCATTTCAAAATGTGCTAGAACTGAAATCCCAAAAACTGATTCCGATTTGGCCAAGTTAAAAAGAAATGTTGTTTCTTTGTCTTTGACTCGGAAATACTCTATCAGTACAGATGTATCCAGTAATATCATACCAAACGAGCCTCCAAACCTGTTCGCAGCTCAGTATGTGATTCCGCCCATTGGTTATAATCTTTGTCAGTCCAAGTAGGCCCATTCAGTAGTAATTCTTGTAGTTCTGATAGCTCACTTCATTCAGACTTGTTTACAACATTACCATTCAACCCATTAATATTTGTTTCTCCAAGCGATTGGGGTATCTCTACTCGACCTTCCAGCTTAACTGATGTGAAAAATTCAAGTGTACTCATAGTTGCCACCTTTCCCTGTTTTTTCAAATCACAACTCATTTTCCGCTATTTTACTAAAAAAACGTGGAAAAATTACCCCCCCCTGACTTTTCGGCGGACGAAATTTTATCTGTATTTACGTTAAGAATCCGGCTTTGGCACTAAAAAACCATTTTTTAAAGAATAAAGGCATCCGTATAACGCCTTTTCATAAAAAAAAGAAAAAAACCGCAGGTGCATCGGGTCTGGGTCCACGCTTACACACTGCGGTAATATTTGGAAGAAGATAAATTATTTGCCCAACGCTTCGAGAACACGGTTTGTAATAGCCTGGATCAAAGCTTCTTGCGAAACGTCAACACTGCTTTGTGCGGCAGCAGCATTACCGCAACCGCATGATTTAGCGGCAACGGTGTCGTCTCCACGTTTGAATGTCGGCGGTTGGAATGCACGGTGTCCGACTCCGGTTTCTTTCCAACTGTCACGGAAAATATCGTTTGCGCAAAGTTCGCAGTTGGCCAAATCTGCCCGCGGATCGGTGAAATTCCACTGCTGCTTCAACGTG
>JBOFQC010000791.1:0-3159 GCA_051660725.1 Thermoguttaceae bacterium | reverse complement strand
AACTTACGCCTGGAAATTCCGGAACCGGCTCTCCGCCAAAAGTTTCTGCTCTTTCAGCTCCGACGATTTCGAGAATAGTCGGCACAATGTCGACTACATGCCCAACATCATTACGAAACGAGCCGGAGTTTTTGATTCCGTTCGGCCAATGCACAATAAACGGAGTCGAAATTCCACCCTCCTGGTTCCAGATTTTGTGGCGTCTGAACGGCGTGTTACTTGCAGTCGACCAACCGGGGCCGAGGCTCAAAAACGATTTTCCACTTCCCGGTTCGGCTGTTTTGTCGTGGCCGTCACCACGAACCAGAATTTCCGCTGACGCACCGTTATCCGAGAAGAAGAAAATAATTGTGTTATCAAGAGCGTTCATTTCACGGAGTTTTTCTACGATTCTTCCGACTTCCTGATCCATTCGGTCAACCATTGCGGCATGAATTGCCATTTTCGTCGCCTGAAAATCTTTCTGCTGCTCGGTTAACGTGTCCCATTCTTTTGGAAAAAACAGTTCGCCGGGCCCGAGCTGGTCGGCAAGCGCCCGGTTCGGGTACGGAATTCCGCAGTCGTCTTCCCGCTCGGAAAGCGAACAGTTCACGATACCGGAATCGAGAAGGTTTTGGTACCGTTGCTTACGAATTTCGTCCCAGCCAATTTTATATTTGTCTTTATACTTCGCAATATCTTCCGGCAAAGCGTGAAGTGGAAAATGCGGCACGGTGTACGCCGTGTACATCAAAAACGGTTCGTCCGCATGATTTTTTTCGTGATCATCGAGATAACCAAGCGTGTAATCGGTAATTGCGCAAGTCGTGTAATAATCGGAACCTGGCTCAACTGCTGGAATCGGTTCGTCGTCAACCCAATGATTGGTCGGATAAAAGTTCCGGTCATGGTCATGCAGGGTATACGAATGGTCGAAACCGCCGTCTGCGACTGGACGAGGCCGTCCCATAACGTGCCATTTTCCTGAGTGGTAACTGCGGTAACCGAGCGGTTTCAAGTGTTGTGGCAAAAGAGCGGTCCAATTCGGCAGCTTCACGTTTTGCGGCATTGGGTCCATGCGTATTTGCTGCGGATAATACCCGCTCATAAGAGCACTTCTGGTCGGCCAGCACCTTGCGGTGTTGTAAAACTGGGTAAATCGGATTCCATTACTTGCGAGAGAATCCAGGTTCGGGGTTGCAATTTCGCCCCCGTAAGAACCGAGATCGGAAAACCCCATGTCGTCAACGGCAACAATTAAGATGTTCGGCTTTTGTTCCGCCGCAATGCCCGCTGTGACTGAAACGAACACTGTGAAAAAGAGCGTACCAGCCAGAGAAATTACAGTTTTCATTGTTAAAAAGAGACGTTAGAGGTCAGACGTTAGACGTTAGAACTTGACATCTGAAGTCTGACGTCCAACGTCTAAAGTCTTCCTGTAAAAAAACTACTCGGCTTTCCAGAGGCCGTGCATGTTACAGAAGGCGCGGACAGTGTACGAGCCGCTCGGTTTGCAGAATTCGGCTTTCGGTTCGGTTCCTGCTTTGAAGTAAACCCGTTTGATTTTGTCGCCCGCAATGAGTTCGACCCATTCAATGTAATGGTTCGGTTCCATTGGATGAAGAACGGTTCCAACCTGAATGATAAGTTGACCGTTTTCTTCTTTTACAGACGGAATATGCTTTTCTTTCGATGCTTCAACGGTGTTTTCTTTTTGCAGAGTCATAGCTTGACCGCAGCATACGAGTTCGCCGTCACCACCGCCCAGAACTTCGACCATGTTACCGCACAGTTCGCAAACGTAAATTTCGTGCCTTTGCGCCATTTTAATTACCCTTTCTTTTTCTTTTAGTTTTTGTTTATTAAATTGCCCATTTTACGTAAAAAAAGCCACACAAGCGGATAATAATTTTAAATCATCTCCAGTATATATTGTGTGGACCGACAACAAAGATTATAGCATTTTACACTTAGAAAAGAATACGGCTAAAAATAATACCAGATGACAATTTTTCAATTGTTTTTAGTTATTGAATTTTCTGGCTTTTTTTGTATAATTAATTTTGGTTTTTTGTTGTTGTTATGAAAATCGATTAAAATTCCCGTTTTCAAACAATTTAGCCTTCTCCCGTCCCGGCGAAGCGAATCGAAGTCGCACAAAGCACAGGAACCACACAAGTTACAGTTTAGCAAGCCAGCCCAAATTTTTTGCACACGTGAATAAATGCCTCCATTTCAAACATTCGTGTTTCAGCTCGTAATTCTCATCGTGGGATCTGTGCTGATTCTGTTTGGCTTGGCTTTTTTCGCTTGCCGAAGACGTAAAGAAATTCTCGAAGATTATTTCACGCCTAATCCTGACGATATTGAAGAGGAGTTTTTCAGGCGACGTACTGAAAACCACCAGCAGAAGCAATTAGACGAGAAAGACATCGAAGATGAAAAAAATGTTCCCCAACAAGATGAAGTATCCGACGCTTGGGGAAGTTTATAACGTATGCCCAATTTACAATTTCTATATTTTTTACTCCCTGATTCTTATGAAACAGACTCTATTAACGGTTATTGGTGTATTGCTTGGCACATCCACGCTTTACGCACAAGTTGAGCTTAAAACGCAAACCTGGGGGAATGACCCTGGTAATTTTAAGGTTTTCGGCTCTGAAGTAGCAGAAAAACACGATTTGAATTTTCTGGTTTTTCCCGGCGCGAAATTGATTAAGGCCGAAGCAGTTGATGGGGCGCAGTATCTTACTGACGGAAGTGTCGGCGAACTCGGCGGAAATGGTCGCGTTTCGATAAATGGTAAACCTTCCTCAATTATTTATTACCTCGGCAAACCTCGTTCAATTTCCGAGATTCGGGTTTGTACAGGCAATATAGATCAGCGTGGTAATCAGGATTTCGAGGTTCGGTTGGCCAACAACTCACAAAAACCTGGTGAAATGCCGACTTTTCCAACTGAAGCTACTTTTACATCCGGCGACAAAGTGCTCGGCGGTAATGGCGGCGGTTGCATGACTACAATTGCGGATAAATCCGGTAAACCAATTCTTGACGGTAAAAAATTCGACTGGGTCGAGTTCAAATTGTGGCGAACTTATCCTAATGGCAAAGCTGGAGCGCCCGCAAAAGCCGAGAATAAATCCGAAAGCTGGGGAGCAGCTGTTGAACTGCAAG
>JBOFQC010000790.1:0-2772 GCA_051660725.1 Thermoguttaceae bacterium | reverse complement strand
CCGCGATTCACTGCGAGCTGAACTTGCCGCCAGGAAAATCGGGTCGGAAATTTATTATCCGCTCGGTCTGCATGAACAAGAGTGCTTTAAATTCCTCGGTTATTCACCAAAAGATTTGCCGGAAACGTATCGGGCCAGCCGTGAAGTGCTTGCACTGCCGATTTATCCGGAACTTACCGCCGACGAACAGGTTTGCGTTGTTGACGCCATTAAAACGTACTTCGTGGAAAACAGAACACGAAGCATATTCCCAACCGCTTCGCCGAAACGTGAGGCTGCATAACGAGTAACACGAAATCTGTTGCTTCATTGGGGTAACAAATAGTTTTGTAATCAAGCCGGTTTATCTTCGGAAAGCCGGCTGTTTTTTTGTCTTTCAGTATTTTTTCAGTGACATCTGCGAAACAAATGAGCGAAAACACAACACATAAAGTGTCACCATTGGCAAACAGGGTAATTATCATTCTTGGAATTATCTGTTTGATTCTTGTTGTAATCGGCGGCGGCTGGATGTTGGTCGAATTTAACAAACCTGTTAAATGGTCTATGTGCGTGATAATTTGTGATGCAACAAAAACAGGTACAGATGTCGCTAAATACGGTGAATACATCGCATTTGCGGAACCGAAAATGATTTTGTTTCGAGGCGAGTTTGAGCCAGACCGTTCTTCAAGTGGCTCAGGTGGATCATTTTCGAGTAGCCCTGTAATTGGCTGGCAAGCACATGGAAATTCATCCAGTAACGGCGTTATGCAATATGAATACACAAGCTCACAAGGAAAAAGCAACTGGAAGCTGTTTGATAATAAATATCAGATGACGATTTCTGAAAAAGGGAATGTAATTTCTTTCAATGACGGAAAAAGATACGACATCGCTAAGAGAAAAGGGAAACCAATCTGGCTGTACTTGCATGACAATGGCACCATTGAGGAACTAAACGAACTTCCTGTCGGTTTTGAAGAAGTCGCAACAAAGGACTCTTTGTTTGGTTTTTTCAAAAACCACCCAGATATGCTTACGCAAAAGCAATAATATAAATAGGTTACGGTATACAACAAAATGCAGGCGTATTTTAAAAGGAATTCAATATAAAGAACCCATAACGATGTCAATAATAACACCATTACGTATTACTGTGATAATCGCTTTAACTACAAGTGCGTGTTGTATATATATGATGCTAAATTTAAGCGAGTTACATGCAAAAATACGACCCGTTGGCTTCAGTGCCGGGACTTACGATCACTTGGATGCATTATGTTGGCCCGAATTCAAACAGAAAATAAGTCGGATTTTTGATTACCCTTCTCTTTCGAAGGTTAGCATGCAAGACGATTTGGGGTGTTGCATCGCACGAGTAGGGGAAATAACCTGGGGTGAAACGGAACGTCAAGAAGTTGGTAAATTTCTTATTGACACCGCTGAAAAAATCGTTTCAGACAAAAAATATATTACTGAAACTAAAAAAGAAAAAATTCCAACAGATGTACATGACGTTCCCGCTCCGGGAAGTGTCGTTGCGGAAATTCTGATTGCATACGGTAGGGTTACCGATTCTCTGGATGCGGAGAAAGTAAACAAAATTTGGGATGAAACTTCTGATTCTTCAGACTTCTCAAAAGAAATTCGATGGTGCCTGGATAAACTGCTCGAACAACAGCTCAAGTCAGATGACGTATTGCCTCTGATAGAAAAATGGATCGCTAATTCAAGCGGGAAAGACCGAATTACTCTCGAAAATAAAAAACAATGGCTCGAAACATATCGCCCATTTGTATTACTAAATGACACCGAAGCGTGGGAACTGCAGTGGGAACGGTACAAGCCAAATGAATATGACATATTGTTTTCCGCTGAATATTATGGGAAAATACAGGGAAACTTGGACTCCTTCTTAAGAGTGCGTCATGCGCAATCAATGTTAATGCCAAATTATGGTAATGATCTCGATATTTCATTCATGCAATTTAAGCAAACGTCTGACATTGCGGAAAAATATTTTTACTTGGCCTGTACGATTAATATAGCCCGCCGATCAACATATACTGAGCTTACGGATGAATTTTGGGACGACTTGGAAAATTCTGTGAAAGAAATGTCTGCCACCATTGCCAAAGAAAGTGAGTATCAGAAAATAAATGCACGCGATTATAATTTGGAATATTTTAACCAAGCGAAAAGTTCGTATTTGTTTTTCAAGAAAAGAAAACATGATGAAGAAGCAGAAAAAGTAAGTTTAAGAGAGAATCGCAGCGATGCTGATCCAAAGATAAGTTCGAACACTGAACAAGCAACAATGCCGCAAGGGTATGTTCTTATTCCTATTATCGCGACGGTTCTGATTATTATTCTGTTGGTCAGCGGAGTATTTATTGCCAGAAAACGACGTTGATCGTTCATGTTGCACATCAATAGATTCGACTTCGCGGAAATACGAACTTAAGAAAGCTTCTCGCTCGTCAGCAAATTTTCCGAACAGGTCTTGCAGACGGTTGGCTCTTTAGTTAAATTTTTTCATAGGACTCCTTCCCGGCTCGGGTGTAAAACTTGGTAAATTTCACAAACGATACGGTTTTGAGTCCTTTTTTTCAATACCAAACCCCTTAAGTTGGGACCTATGCCCCTCCGGATCAACGCATCAAAAAAGTTTTGAGTGCTTTTGTTCGGAAGTCGGGATCGAGAGCCGCTTGGTACATCGCCGTTGGAATCGAACGCTTGCCCTTTATCTGATTTAACATGCCAATTGCCAAACGACGCAGTTTCGTCAAG
>JBOFQC010000789.1:0-1802 GCA_051660725.1 Thermoguttaceae bacterium | reverse complement strand
TTACACGAAGCTGCTCGAGGAATCAACAAGCCGATTACTTTCCGAAGACACGAAAAATGTAATGCTTGCGGCGGCTCCGGTTCCAAACCGGGTGTTACGCCCCAGCCGTGTAAATATTGCGGCGGTGCGGGCAGGATTTCGCAGTCAACCGGTTTTTTCTCGATTCAAACTACATGTCCAAATTGTCGCGGTGCCGGAGTAATCATTACCGACCCTTGCCGTGAGTGTGGTGGAAATGGTATGATTCCACAAACGGTGACGCGGGACATTAAAGTTCCTGCCGGCGTTGACAACGGTACACGGCTTCGACTGCAGGGTGAAGGAGAACGAAGTCCAACCGGCGGCCCGCCCGGTGACTGTTACGTTTTCATCTCGGTTAAGCCGCATCCGCTGTTTCACCGTGACGGGCAGAACCTGATTTGCCGTGTTCCAATCGGTTACGCTCAAGCCGTGTTGGGTGCCGAAATCGAAGTGCCTACACTTGACGGACCGGAAAAAATTAAGATTCCTGCCGGAACGCAAAATAATGATATAATAACGCTAAAAGGTCGTGGTATGCCTGTTCCACGCAGAAGCATTGCCGGTGATCTGTTACTGCAAGTTTACATTGAGGTTCCGAGAAAAGTAAAGCCGGAACATGACGAACTGCTCCGTAAACTTGCCGAAATCGAACACGAACATGTTATGCCGGAAAGAAAAACTTTTTTCAGCAAGCTAAAAAATTACGTTACCGAATTTTTTCAAAAGGATGATGTTTAGATGTTAGTGTTTAGACGTAAGATGTTAGAAATTTAGATATAAAATCAAAAGTCTGGACCTGAAAACCTGATACCTTAAACCTGAAGCCTAGAATAACATGAATAAAAGAGAACCGAAAGATAATAACGAACACAAAGAAACTGCTCACAAAGAAACCGCTCATAAAGAAGCTGCGCACAAAGAGCATAAAAGTCGAACCAAAAAGGAGCACGAACACCTTGATTTGGTGAGCGATCCGTTTACTGACGAGGACGTAACTTCCGAAAGTTTGAAAGCGGCTACAAAAGCAGTTGGTGCGACAACTGATGTAGCAATGCTTCAAAAAGAGCTTGACGAAGCGAAAGATCGGACTTTAAGAGCCAGAGCGGAGTTGGAAAATTACCGCGCACGAGTAAATCGGTTAATGGAAGACGAAAGAAAATACGCTTCAATTGAATTGATGCGTGACCTGCTTCCGATCTGGGACAATCTTAATCGGGCAATTGACGCCGCCGAAAAAACAAAAATTGACGGAAACGCCCAATCAGATGATTTCGAATCTTTTATTCAAGGGGTACGTTTGGTGCAGGAACAGCTTTTAGTGGTTCTTGGTAAACATCATTGTGAGAAAATCGAGGCGTTGCATCAACCGTTTGATCCGAATTTCCACGAATCAATTGCGAAATTCCCTGATCCGAACCACGAACCGAACACCGTCATAAACGAAGCGCTGCCGGGCTTTAAGTTGCATGATAGAATAGTTCGTCCCAGCCAGGTGGTGTTATCTGCCGGAAAGTAGCTCATACTCAGGCGTTTGATACCAAGAATTAGATTTCAGGTTTCAGGAATTATTTTATCCTGAGCCTGAAACCTGATCTTGAAAATGCCGTAAATTTTTTTCTGGTAATCTGTAATTGTTTTTCGTACCATACTCACGAATATGCGATTTTATTTCTTACTTATTTGTTGCGTATGTTTTTCAGGTTCAGTTTTTGGTGCCAATTCCGAAACTGAAATGTCTACCCGCGACATTGTGAAAAAATTCGCGCCGTGTGTTGTGCACA
>JBOFQC010000788.1:0-2042 GCA_051660725.1 Thermoguttaceae bacterium | reverse complement strand
AATACAACCAACTTGGTCGGCAAAGCACAGCGGCAGCGTAAAATAATCCCGAATAACAAGCGAACTGCGTTTTTTCAGTAAGCAAAAATTTAACCCAAAACGCGATTTGCAAAACCATGAAAAGACAAAACGGCGACTCCGAAAGCACCAAAATACTGGTCAGAACCTGAAGCGGATCAAGTGCCAGAATCAAAGCGGTTACAACGGCTGCCCAACGGTTTCGCAAGAGCAACCAACTCAACCACGCAGCTGCCGCTACAGTTGCGGTGCCGAAAAGAGCCCCCAATACTCTTGCCGCAAAAACTGGCGGATTTTCGCCAAACAGCCAGAAAAGCGGCGCCAACAGGATTGGATAACCGGGAGTGCGGAACATTTGCCAATTATATTCACTGAATTCGTAGGGTTTTCCAGCCGCAATTGTTTGTGCGAGTTCCCAATACGATTCACTATCCATGAAAAAGAACCCGTACTTCGAGCCCGTTTCGGCACAACGGCTCTCCTGCCAATACACAGCTGCACCCAGCCGGAGAAAAAAGGCGGCGAGTAATATTATTATTAGTGTTTTTCGAGCGGACATCTTTTCAAGTGGTACATGCAATATTTTTTTTAGAAACATTTTCATAAAGCTGGGTTTACATTATAATATACTGTTCAACGGCAATAAAGTTACCTTTCTAAGGTCGGGAAAAAAATGAAGGTTACTTTTCCCAACTAACGAAACTTCGGTAAATGAAGCCGACCAACGGAAGGCGGAACACTTCACGCGAAGCGCACCGCCATGCCGTGCTACGGTATGTGATTAACGAATAATTCACCCCGTTATTTTTTTTATTTGATAAACCGCAAAAAAATTGACTCCAAGCGAATCAAGTATCCAGTCAGCCTTACGTGATCCGGACGTAAGACTAATGCTTCAGGTACGTGAAGGCGACACTGCCGCTTTCGAGGAGCTAATGGTGCGCTTTCAGGGTCGGGTCACTTCTGTGTTGAAACACTTGGTAGGTAATCAGGATTTAGCGGAAGACCTAACTCAGGATGTTTTTTTGCGTGTTTACAGGGCGCGACAACAGTACGAGCCGGGCGCAAAGTTTACGACTTGGCTTTTCACAATTGTCAATAACGTCGCTTTGAATTCACTTCGTGGCAAAAGTCGCCGCCCTGAAGTTCAGTTCGGAGGCAAAAGTGGCGGACGAAGCTCTGAAAGTGACGAATCGCAGCGAATGGAAAACCTTGTGCAAGCGAGCAGCAGCATGATTCCGGCCAGACGACTTGATAAGCTGGAAATGCGTGAAGTTGTCAAGCTCGCAATTGATTCGCTTGGAGAAAGGCAAAAAATCGCACTGCTTTTGCACCGATTTGAAGGGATGAGTTACGTCGACATTGCCGAAACAATGGAGCTTACACCTCAAGCGGTAAAGTCGCTGCTTTGCCGAGCAAGATTAAGCTTAAAGGAATTGCTACTCCCTTATGTCGAAAGTGGAAAACTAACAAAATAAACAATTGTTCCGTTTGTGTGTGCAAATGGAATGCGTGGCAAATTTCACTTACACCTGCTCACCTTTCACCTGTTCACCTGTTATCCCCGGTTTCATGTCTGTTCCATATCCAACCGACTCTGTTCTTAGCAACTCCGACGAGGAGCGGTTGGTCGCGTACCTAGACGACGAAATGGCAACCGCTGAGAAGCGAGAGTTTGAAGACCGCTTGGCACAGGAACCGGTTTTGCGGCAGCAATTACATGAACTTGAGGAAACTTGGCAAACGCTCCAATTACTCGAAACTGAAGGCACGAACCGTGGCCTGATTCTTTCGACAATGGAACTCGCAGCGGTGCGGCAAAGTGACCGCCAAACAGCAGTTTTGTCGCCGACACCAGACATTACGTTGAAGCCGAAAACGCGTCTTGCCAATTCTACATTGTTGGTTGCCGGTCTTTTTTGCTTTTTCATGATCGGTTACGTTCTTACCGGTTTATTCTTTAGCGTTGATGAAAGGCAAAAATATGATGATTTATTAATCATTGAACAGCTGGACCAATACCA
>JBOFQC010000787.1:0-2440 GCA_051660725.1 Thermoguttaceae bacterium | reverse complement strand
GAAGTTACTCCACAAAAATGGGCCAACGACAATCTTACGGTGTTGTTCGAAGTGCATGACACTGGTATTGGTATACCGGACGATAAGCTTGATCGCTTGTTCAAAGCATTTTCTCAAACAGATATTTCGACGGCAAGAGTTTACGGCGGAACAGGTCTGGGACTTGCCATTTCGCTGAAACTCGTCCAACTTATGGGTGGTGAAATCGGTGTCAAAAGTGAAGCGGGAAAGGGTTCGACGTTTTGGTTTACGCTTCCGTTTGCCTGCGATCCGTTGGTGAAAAAATGCCTTGTGGAAAACCAATTCCTCTGTAAAGAACAGGAGCTTAATACATGTGGTATCTCCGATTGCGGAATTTGCATCGGTGTAGGGTACATCGGTATCCACGACCGTTTTACCGTTAAATCTAAGAAAGTACTGGTTGCGTCGGACAACGCCATGATGCGTCATGCGCTCGGCAAACAACTGGCAGTCTGGGAAATGAATGTGCATGAAGTTGATTCTATCGAAACTGCTTACGCCGCTATGAAAGAATCGGAAAAAGAACCTTTCGACATTGTGATGGTTGACGAATCTCTACGCGATGGGACAGGGCTGGAACTCGCGTTAAAAATTGACAAGAATCCGAAATGGAACAAAGTTGGGGTAACACTTTTATTACCGATCAACGCCGATGTTGATAAAGTAAAACTTAGTAACATCAAGGTTTTCAAAATAACAAAGCCTATAGGTTATTCGCAACTTTTTGACAACACAATGATGCAGCTTTACGATTCTAAGTGGAGCGAGTTTTTAGCAGAAATGAGTGGGGAGGAACGGACAAAATCGGGAATCCGTAGGATTCATCAGGTACATGAATATGATGCGGGCTGGCGGGAATTTGCAAAAAACTGTTGTATTCTTGTCGCAGAGGATAACAGGGTTAACCAGATTGTTATTAACAATCTTTTATCCGAATCCGGTTTGTCTTGCGATCTTGCAATTAATGGTCGTGAGGCAGTAGATGCTGTAATGACGAAGCAGTGTCACCTGATCTTGATGGACTGCCAAATGCCGGAAACGGATGGGTACGAAGCTACACGTTTGATTCGAGATTGGGAACAGCAACATGGGCACAAACGGATTCCTATTATTGCGCTTACGGCAAATGCAACAAAAGAGGACCAGCAGCGGTGCTTTGATGCTGGAATGGACGCGTATTGCAGTAAACCGATTGACCCGGTTAAACTACTGAAAGAGATCAAAAGTTGGCTGGAATGGTCTCAAACCTGAAAACTAATGGGGAAAACTTCTTTTGGTACAGTTTCCTGCTTTTGAATATAATGATAGTTCGCAAAATAGGAATTATCCATATAGTACAAAAAATCAATACTATTTTGTGAAAATAGGCAAAGCTCTCCTTTTATATGAAAAAATTACTTGACTCGTAATGGAAATAAAACTAAATTCTTTTACGAACTGATTAGTCAGTCTGCTGTAGTAATTTGAGTAACCTTTAGTCGTAGGCAGCTTAATGTCTTCATTTCAGACCATCATTGACAACCATTTTGGGGAACAACCATCAGCATCGTTTAAGCGAGGTAAGCGCGACGCAATTTTTTGTGCGGCAGCCAAGCTGTTTGCACAATATGGTTTTTACAAAACGGAAACTCAGAAAATTGCCGACCTTGCTGGCGTTAGCAACGGGACAATTTTTCGATATTTTGAAAGTAAGGACTACCTCTTTTGGGCGGTGACAATATGGATAGGTGAGATGCTGGAAAAACGAACGCAACCTATCGTTCATTCCGATGCCAACTGTATCGCTAAGATACGTCAGATTGCGGCAATATGGTGTGAATTTTTCAACGAAAAACCGGAATTCGTCGGGGTTTTTGTTACGCAACGTTCCATGTACACGGGAGGCGTTCCACCGGAATTTTTTGAATGCACGAAAAAACAGTACTTTATGCCATTTATGAAATCATTAAGCTGGGCGTGGACGGTGAGGAGATCGTCGTAGACGATATTACCACAATCGTGTTTACTTTATGCCAAGTTGTTCTCAGTGCCATCATGTCTCATGCTCACGCCCGAAAATTGGTCTCGCTTATGCAAAACATGCACAATATGCTGGAACCGCACCTTGAGTACCTGTCTCGTACAAAACCTATTCAAAATTGACACCATAAACTGTCAAGAATAACAAATATTTAGAAACCATACAATGTTAAAAAACTTTAAAATCGGAACAAAATTACTAGCAGGATTTATCTTCCTGACATTACTCACCGTTATAACCGGCGTTGTCGGCTGGTACTATCTTGAGGAAGTTGCCAAGGAATCATCAAAGCTGGAGCAACTACTTACAATCGGAAATATCGGCGACGAAATCAGCAAAGCTGCTGATGATGCGGTACTAAACGGAATAAGTTATTCGTGGATACCGAACAAAGCCACC
>JBOFQC010000786.1:0-3599 GCA_051660725.1 Thermoguttaceae bacterium | reverse complement strand
ACTGGTTGACCGGATTCGGAACAACACGGATTATCCGATCCAAAACCGGCGACGTTTTCGTACTTGATGTTGGCAGTCCGCAAGCCGGTCAACAAATAGTGAAAATGCACGAAGAAGGAAAAATCGGCAACGTTGACGCCATTTTCATTACGCACTACCACCACGACCACAACGCCGGGGTGCCGGTTGTTACGGAAAAATTCAACTGTCCGGTGTACGCAGTCGGCGAACTTTGCGACATTCTTGAGCGGCCCGGTGCGTATCGGATGCCGTGTATTGAAAATTTGCCGCTTACCATTACGCCGAAAAAAGAGTGCGAAAAAATGGTTTGGAACGAGTTCGAGTTCACGTTTTTAGATTTTCCCGGCCAAACGCTTTACCACGACGCGCTGCTTGTTAGACGGGGTGAAGAACGCCCGGTTCTGTTTGTCGGTGATGCGTTCAGCCCGACTGGAATGGACGATTACTGCACTTGGAACCGCAATCTCTTGAAAGACGGCAAAGGATTTTTATACTGCATTGACAAGATACGCACTCTTGAGCCGGCCCCGTTAATCGTGAACCAACACATTGACCCGCCGTTTGAGTTTGACACTGAACGGCTCGACTACATGGAAAACGCGCTTCGTGAACGGATAGTTCTGCTTACAGAACTGCTTGACGTTCCGACACTTCCAGGCTCGAAAAAAGGTTCTGGATTAAATTTCGGTCTCGATCACGCTTGGTGCCGGTTCGACCCGTTCGTGCTGAAAGCGAAAAAAGGGGAAACGGTTACGGTTAATATTGTGATTACGAACCATTTCGACGAATCTGCTCAATTTCGTCCGTGCCCTGAAACCGCACTAAACGATTTAAAGAATGAGTTAAAAGACTGGAAATTTGACTTCCGCTCTCAAATGGCACCCGACGAAGTCCAAAAATGTCCGCTTACGTTCACCATTTCCGAGAAATGCGACAAGAAAAGTTACATGCTTTCCGTCCCGGTTTTTATACTAGGCACTGACGATACTTCCTCTGAATACGGCACCTGCGAACTAATAATTTTGGTCGAGTAGGGAGTTTGGTTGGCGACTTTATTACAGTCGGAATGGAGGTCGTACTCGACCGTAATGACGGTCAGCCGAGAAAAACGTCGAAAATATTGACCGTCAATGCGCGGATTACCGCTTCTTTTCGACTGTTATTACCTCCTAAATACGAATCGACGAGGAAAAATGGACATGTTAGCGGACTGCTACCCATTCCAACATTTTTGCTCTTGCACAAGTTGCTTCATTTTAATACTATTCGCGCGGTAATGGCTTTTTGGCCGCTAGTAAATTTCGAAGTTTCATGTTGTCGGAGAAGAAAATGAGTCTTTTAACGGCTTTCAAACAGAATGTTTTATCAGAAAAACACACGAAGAAAGTTTGCGCTTTATTTTTTATTATAAGACAAACTTTGTCCACTTCGATTTCTGCTTACTTTTGTTTTACGCTGTATGTAATTATCGCATCGCTCGGTTTCTCTGTTGACAAACTGACAGCGGCAGATTCTGGTTCCGAACAACCTGTAAGTCATACAATAAAAGTTGGTTTTCAAGCCGAAGAAGTAGACGGAAAAATTACATTTAAAGACTATCAAAATCAAATTTTTTCGCTCAACTTGACTCAAAAGAACATCACCCAACAAACTGAGATGCAGGTGAGTCCGCTGGGTATTATCGAAATGCAAACTGACAAAGTGATTGGTTATCTAAGCAGTTATTATATATCTGGTAAACCAACACCTAATCCAAGATACGATGAAGTACGTCTTTATTCAACGAATCCAGAAGACGGCACAAAAACCGGCGGAAGAACGTTAACCATTGCCGGCAACGAAATCGATGCACTAACCGGCCAAAAGCACACTAAAGCAGCGTATGACGGTATAATAAAGACAGATGGCAACGCCGCCTCGAAAGAAAAAATTATCAAGTACGGAACCAGTGTACTCACGCTTGCAGGAAATAACAGTAATAGCGGCGACGAGTTCGAAATCGAAATAAAAGAGGGAACGATAAAGGTCGAAAACGCAAACGCACTTGGCGGCGGAAATATAACGGTTTCCACAACTGACACCATGCGTGACGCGTTGATTATCGGAGAAGGTGCATTTGCAACTGGCAAGTTCAGCCTGAAAAATAACGTAGCTTTAACAAGCGGGTCCAAATTCCAAATTGGCATCGACAGCACCGCCGCAAAATCTGTATATCTTGACGGAAAAGTTACTGGCAACGGATATGTTGTGATGGATTTCTCCACGGTTGACCAAACGTTACATTTGACTAACCACACAGGAAACGATTATAACGAAACGATACTCAAAAAAGGAACGCTTGTCGTAGCTGGTACATTGGCGGGAAGTATTTGGAAAACCGGTCTTGGTTCAGGAGCTATTATCTCGGATACAGACAGTCAAGCCGGATTGCAAATTGACACCGATAATTTGGTGCTTGCTAATGATATCACCACTAATTCTTCGAATTTTGTGATTTCGACTACACAAAATGCGCACACAATTAGTCTGAATGGCAATATTTCTGGAACAGGTGGATTACAGATAAACTTGAAAAACAGCACTGATAATCTGAGTCTTAACGGCAAGTTATTGTATAAAGGTAATACTACAATACGAAACGGGAAAGTTTTTCTTGGCGGCACGAACACAACACAAAATTTCAGCGGTGCGGTATCCATTTGTTCGACGGGAACTCTCGACATGAATGGAAAAACCATAACTTTTGATTCTGCTTCTGACTCAAGCATTACGGGTTCGATTATTGATTCGTCGGTAAATAAGACCGGTGCTATTGTTAAAAACGGTACCGGAATTTTGACGCTGGACGCAAAAAATACAATTGAAAAATTGACGGTAAACAGCGGTGCGGTTAATCTTAACGGAACAAACGTCACAATGAATTCCGCTGGTGCCACATACGCCGGAACAGGTCAAAAAGTTACGGTCAACAATTTGAAACTGACCGGAAGCAGTACGCTGAACGTTAAAGGGGATAGTTATGTGACGTATCTTGAGACCGACACCGCCACTTCAACAATCAGCGTTGACAAAACTGCGACCCTGACGCTTGATTCAAATGCCCAGACATTTTCAGGCAAATTAAAAGGCAACGGCACAATTGCGATAAACGCTTACACAGGTGCGGGTGAAAACATATCATACGACTGGAATCTCAAGGGAAATAACATTGATACTTGGAGCGGTACGCTTGATGTAAAAGACGGTGCTACATTACAGGCCAACTCTTACGGAGCTTTAGGAAATTTTAATTCTGTCAATAATAAAGGAGAAGCAATTGACGTTGCAACCGTCATACTCAACGACAAAAGTACCTTATCACTTTCTTCGTATGTAATCGGACTTGGAAAGTTAAAGTTGGCTGCTAATGGCACAGGAACGGTAAACACGGGTGCCGGCGTTTACTTCACTGTTTTCGACATTTCCGGTTCAGGGGGAATGATAAAAGACGGTGCGGGATCAATGTACCTGAAAGGCGAGAATAAAGATTTTTCCGGTAACTTAACGTTTTTGAACGGAAAAATTATTCTCGACGATGT
>JBOFQC010000785.1:0-3285 GCA_051660725.1 Thermoguttaceae bacterium | reverse complement strand
ATTCTCAAACACGCCTATCACGGTTTCGGCTGTTTGTTTTTTATTATAATCAACCAAACTAGAAACGGTTTCAGCTGCTGGAACCGTTTTATTCAGAGCAATTGCAGGCGTTCGCCAAAATGACTGCCTTGCGTCGCGTGTGACACCAGCATTGTTGCCGTTGAGAAAATGTTTTTCGTATTTTTCAATCCCGTCAACTTTTATCACATCGCCGAACTCCAGGCCAACAAGTTTTCCTACATTGAAATGGCTCGGTGAATTCAGCAGTCCAATCGCGTCATTATCCGTGTACACACCTTTTGAAAGTATTTCGTGGACCTCGTCACTCGAAGCGGTGTTAAGGTAACCTCTTGCAAGCAGGAACGTGTTTGCCTTGCTCGGATCATAAGCAATTGGTATACCGATTTCTGCAAATGCCAGCATAAGATAATTGACAGGATTCCCAGTCGCATTACTCCAGTCGTCCTTTTTCCAAAGTGGTGCCACACCGAGAGTATCTTTACGTTTCGCGCTTTTTACCAGTAGGTCGTAAAACGGTCTCCAATCGGCAATTGTTTTTACAAGCGGTTCGAAATCTGCAAGCGACTCATCATTCATTCCAAAGACATTAAACGCCGCTCCTGTACAACCTGCCGCAATATGACTTGCTGCCTCCAGTGCCGTTACGTGCTTCGATTTTGCAAGGCGGTCATAAGTGAAGTTTTCAATTTCCGACTGGATGTTCACAACACTCGTAGGCAGAAGCGAAATCTGACGCCCAATTTCATGTGACTTTCCTGTCATACCGTTAATAGGGTCTTGTGTGTAAAACCCGCCGCCTGGCCGCCACATCACCGGCGCATCTTCCGGTCCCGCAAGTGCTTGCGCCCAACGGGCGAAATCGTAACCTTCCGTGTATCTTTCACCTGTCATAAATCCAAGTGGAAGTTGCGGACGCTCTTTGTGTACCACTTGCTCAATAAGCTCAAATAAATTCGTAATCGAATCGCTGTTAAAACGCAACACTTTCAAACGTGTTTCATGGTCGTTCATGCGTTCGGCAAGTTTTTCACGTGTCATCTGTTCGCCGAAAACGTCCGACATCAACTCCATACATGTGTCACAAAAGCAGGTGACGCCACCTTCTCCGGAAGAATTTATCATGTGTCCGCACCGGATGTCGTCGTCAATCCAAATGTAATCCGGGTCGGCTTTTGCAATTTCGCTGAAAATCACTCTAATCCGTTCACGAAAAGGTTCGGTATTCATGCAAAGCGTCGCTTCCGCTGTTTGGCCAGAAAGTGTCATTGCTCGCGGAATTTGCGGCCCGATCATGTTTTGCATGTCTTCCGGGTGATGACCAATTGTGCAAAGTATGTTTATTCCGGACTTTAATCCGATCTTTCTAACTTGTGCCATTCGCTCTTTCAAAATGGCACATCTGGATATAAGTTCTTCGTCTTTTATTGGAGAATGAGTTTCCTGCGTAAAAAAAGTGACCTCATCAGTTGCGCCGGGGTGACGTTGAAATATAGCCAACAATTCTTCGAAACGATTATCATTAGTCCAAATATTACAACCTATTCGGAAAGAAATAAACGCTTTTTCAGGCACTTCGTCGGCATAAGAGACGCCCTCGGAAACTGACACCAGAACTAATGAAAAAACTGATGTAAAAATCTGCCCAAAAAGAAACCGTTTTGTTGTGTTAGCCATGTTATGTTTACTCCAATCTTACTGGTGTCAGCTGAAAATATACCGTAACACGGCATAGCGGGAACATACTGTTCAGCATTAGTAGCTTCGCGTTAAGTGTTCCACCTCCCGTTGGTCGGCTATGTTCCCGAGTTTTTCAATGTTTGGAACTGATTATCCTCTGTTTTCCCAACATTTGAAAACATGCAATTTATTCCGGGCGACAGTATAGGACTATCCGACAATACTTTGAGTATATTTTCGAATCGTTCGTTGAGACGTTGATCCCCAAAGTCTGCAGTTTTCAATTCATCCTTGAACCATGTTTCCAACATGCATACTCTCTCCATATTTTAGGTAGAATCCTTCTTTTTTCACGACAATGAATTTTACCCTGTTCTCGCAAAACACCCAATATCAAAATTTTGTGTGGTACAACGAGGGGCCAACTGGGGGTATAGACTCCAGGGTCAACGCATCAAAAAAGTTTTGAGTGCTTTTGTTCGGAAGTCGGGATCGAGAGCTGCTTGGTACATCGCCGTCGGAATCGAACGCTTGCCCTTTATCTGATTTAACATGCCAATCGCCAAACGACGCAGTTTCGTCAAGTTTTCCGCTCCGTGACCACTGCGTGTGCGGTTGCCGTCCTCGCCCAAACTCACGTCCAATATCCAATGTAACCGATTTTCAATTCCCCAATGACTGCGTAACACCACTCCCAATCGATTCACCTGGTCACTACCCAAACTACTAATTTGATACCGTGTAAATTTCGTCGATTCCTTGCCAGTTTCCTTTCGCTCAAAGCACCCCATCACAAATGTTTTTAACTTCGGCCACCGTGCGGACGTTGCATCCCGATTGTGTTACCGCACGAGTCTGTACATAAATGCTTAACGCAGTTACGCTTGCGTTAATGTAACAAATACGTTGTTATGCTGGTCATAAAGGCGACCAGCGGAAGCCGATGGTTTCAGTGGCGAAGCGACTGCGATGCAACGGCACGTTGCCCGCCGCCTTCAACGATGGACTCGACAATTTCAGCATAACATCCACCTGCATCAATAGTTACTAAAGTGTCTTTGATGTCCAATGTTTTCACCAATTTCGGAATGGTTTCGTACTCGCCGACCTCCTTGCCATCCTCATTTTTCGTTGCTATTTGTCCGAGAGCAATGCCGGTTTCCGTGTCCCATGCCGAGACGGTGTGAAGGAGCGACTGTCCCTTTATGCTATAACATCCGCGTGATGCTTTTCCGTCAATAGCAATATGTTTTCCTTTGTGTTTTATGGAGCCAAGTATGTAACGATAAACATCTTCGAGAGATTCAGGTTTGAGTAACTGGAAAACACGAAGAAAGGTGTCATGTGAAGGGATACCATTTTCTAGAACGAGAAATTTTTTGAGCCATTTGAGCTGAGCATTTCCGAAAGTCTCCATATCTGGATAGGAATTACCGCCGCACAGTACAGTGACGATAGCAATAAACAACACTTCGTGGAGCGGATAGTCGCAGTGTCGGATTCGTGGATCGTCGATTTGCTTAACGATTTTGACGAACTCGCAAACTGTTTTTTTTACGCATTTTGTTTGGTTTAACTTTTTGACAT
>JBOFQC010000784.1:0-2409 GCA_051660725.1 Thermoguttaceae bacterium | reverse complement strand
ACATTGTCGCGGCAAAAGTAAGTGCAGACAAAAACAATGTTTATTTTTACGTCAAAACAGCCGAGCCGATTACCGGAATCGGTGAACCGAACTGGATGATGCTATTCCTGAACACCGACAAAAATTACACGACTGGCTGGCTCGGTTACGATTTCGTAGTCAACCGCAACGCAGTGCATTTCAGTGGTGATACCAAACCGCAACTTGAACAGCTGGAAACGGTAACAATTGAAAAACACGTAGACAAAAACGGTATAACATCTGAAAGTAAAGAAAGTTACGCTTGGGATTCTCCACTCGAAATATCTGCGAAAGCTAAAGGAAACGAAATAGAAATTGCGATTCCATTTGCTATTTTTGGTGACGCCTTACCGGAACAGATAGATTTTAAATGGGCCGACAACATCCAGCAGACCGGCGAATGGTCTGACTTTACAATCAACGGTGATGTGGCACCAAATGACCGGTACAATTTTCGAGCAATTTTTGACGCCGCCGATTTCGTTAAAAACGTGGGTTCTGCGGTGTCAACGGAAGAAACATTACCCGCTTCTGCTGATTTGACGCCGCTGTTCGAGAAGTACGGACTTACTCTCCGTGATCAAGGAACGCGTGAAACTTGCTCCGTTTTTACAATTGTCGGTGCGGTTGAGTTCGCTGTTGGTAAAATTCAAGGTAAAACCGAACATTTAAGCGTTGACTATGCCAATTGGGCAAAAAACCAACACGCACGCAGACCCGGTGACGGCGGCTTTTTTAACGACACTTGGCGTGGTGTCAGGAATCTGGGTATCTGCCCGGAAAAAGATTTGCCGTACAGCTCTGAATACGACGCGAATCTGAACCCATCTGAAGAATGCGTGGCAAAAGGTAAAAAACTCATTGAGGAAAATAAACTCGAACTGAACTGGATCAAGCGTTGGAATCCAAAAACTGGTCTGACAGAAAATGAGTTCACGGAAATAAAACGTGCAATTCACAACGGTTCTCCGGTATGTGTTGGACTCCGTTGGTCGCACTCACGGGTAATTGAAAACGGCGTTATGTTGGCAGTACCGGCGGAAAAAGTGTATGACGGACACAGCATATTGTTTGTCGGGTACAAAGATACCGAAAATGAATCTGGTGAAGGGATGGACGACTCTACTGGAGGCGGATATTTTATTTTCAGAAATACAAACAATCCCAATCACGAAGAAAAAATGTCCTACGAATACGCGAAAGAATTCGCAAATGACGCGGTTTTTATTACCACGCCGACTCCGTAAATTATACCACTGAGCGGTTTATGTTAGCCCCGGAGCCCTGCTCCGGGGAGCAACGCCGAACAGGGTTCGGCGGCAAACTTAGTGCCGTTACACGAGAAGAAAAAATGAACGACAAAATTAATAAGGATTCAAACCAGAATATCGGCAAGATTTTTTTAGCCAAAATGTCGGACACAAAATTCGAGTTGTCGTTCACACAGGAAACGGTACAAGCGGGATTTCCGTCCCCGGCAGACGGCGTACCGGGCGAACAATTGGACATTGCTTCTTATTTGGTTTCGAACCCGGAGTCGACGTTTTTCATGCGGGTAAGCGGTGACTCAATGATTGACGCCGGAATTTTTGACGGCGACCTGCTTGTGGTTGACCGGAGTTTAACTCCTTCTTCCGGTGATATTGTTATCGCAATGTTGGACGGCGAATTCACAGTTAAACGGCTACATGTCGATTCCCGTAAAGTCGAGCTGCGTCCTGAAAACAGGCGATTTCGAACAATTCGGATAAACGACGAATCCGAACTGGAAATCTGGGGAGTCGTCGCAAGTGCGGTTAAATCGTTCAGATAACGGTTTTACCCCCTGATCTTGTAACTTACGGATTGTCGGTAATAATATATGTATATAAATTGCAGCCAAAATTAAATTTGTCAATTATGTTTAGCCGCTGATCCTATATCAGCGTTTCCGCGTACAAATTTATACCGGAGCCCGGTAAGGGCAATACGCTTCGCGTGAAGTGTTCCACCTCCCGTTGGTCGGCTCCTTTTCCGAGTTTTTCAATGTTTAATGCTGATTATCCTCAGCTTACCCCAAATTGGAAAACATGCAGTTTATGCCGGGCGACAGTATACTCTAAAAACATCTTTACGTAGAACAAATGCCAGCGAATTTAACACAACAGTACAAAAAAGCAGAGGACAAGTACCGTCAAGCGCAAACGCCGGAAGAAGAATTAAAGTGGTTGCAGGTTATGTTGGCTGAAATGCCGAAACATAAAGGGACCGATCACCTGCAAGCGAAGCTGAAAACTCAGATTTCGCAGACGAAAAAAGAGGCTGAGCAACAGCGAGCCAGCGGCGGAAAAAAGGGGGGCGGCGCAACCCGCTCTTTCAAAATCCCGAGACAAGGTGCCGGTACAGCTG
>JBOFQC010000783.1:0-5141 GCA_051660725.1 Thermoguttaceae bacterium | reverse complement strand
TTGAAGAAGAATCCTCTAAAACAAAAAAGTCGAGTGGTGTATTCTGATCGTAATGGCTGAATTCCCGCGACGCTTGAAATTTAATCATTTCAGGTATTTCGTCAACAGGAATATTCGGAAACATCATTGTACGAACTTCCACATCGCTTCTGCTTAGCACAAAAACAACGTCTGATTTCGCCAATTTATTTTTACTCGTGTAATCAAGAATAAAATTACTTACCGAGTCAGGAATTAATTTTTTCGAGCTTGAAGCAGAAACAGCGCGGAAAACGCCACTTTTGTCAGAAGGTGAACGAAGAGATACCGATGCGGCATCTTCAAATATAACTTTTTTGCCCTGCGACTTGGCAACCAAAAGTAATAGGCGGTTTTCGTCCCAGGTTATCGTAAGTAAGTTTGGCACTTTGTACTGAATGTTTTGCCCGCTTCACCGGCAAAAAACGGGTGATTACGCAGGTGAATGACGGAACGCTACTGATGTTTCAAAAAAATTTAGTCGTTGATTACGAGAAAAGCTACTTGCCAGCTTGTGTTTCGGTTAAAAATTCGAAACCGAGTAAGTATACCATACATTTCAACCCCAAATTGTGATAAAAGTACTGTTCTTATTAGATATTTAGAGTTTATTGCTCGTTACTGTTGAAAGTTGTAGTCACAAAGCAAGTTTTTTCGAAATTACCATTTTTTTTCAAAAAATTTAGCCTGCAATTCCAATAACATAGTGAAACCTATTCGCAAAAATAGTAGAGAGATAACGCATTTTTATATTAAAAACACCCGCTCAAAATTTGTGAGAATACAAATATAACGTAAAAATTGTGTGTTCAGTGGGGTATAATATATTTGGGCTCTGTTATTATTCGTGAAAATTCTCTCCACTTTTATGAAGATTATTGTATTATTTTCACATTTTGCTAGAATTGATTCAGTCGGTGCAGTCACTAAATTTAGAAAACTCCTGTTTTCATATTATTTTAGGCAAATTTAATGAAGCACTTAATAAATAAAAAATTTAATTCCGCTTTTGTAATAGTTATTTTCTTACTTGTGATTGGGTCGGCTATTTTTATGTCGATTTGTTCACATTCGCGCTTGGTTTTTGCGCAAGTAGAGGGTGAAGAAAACGAAATAGCACAAAACGAAATAACCGCTGCAACCCAATCTGCGGAAATACAAAACGTGCCGTTACAAGCTGATCAGCCGGAAAATCGAGCTGAGGCGGCTGAAAGTACGGAACGTGCAAACAAAGAGTCAGCAGAAGCAGAGCCGGTAAGCGGGGATTTAACTGCGTCCGAAACTCCGTGGGGAGCGTTTCTGCCCGGTTCGGGAACCCAGACACGAACGATTACAACTACTTTTCAAGATTCTAAAGTTTTGCGTGGATATCGGGAAACCAAAACAACACTCTTTGGTTTTGAGCCGCAAATGGTTGTTCTGAAACAAAACGTCGCAGTGGAAATTGGTGGGAAAATGGTTCCCGGCGAAGTGCAGACGCTGAAATACGACTTTTACCAGCAACCGATAATTGCCGGAACGATAATCACGAAACTGCAAAATGAAAAACTGAAATTCGGCAAACGTGAAATCACCTGTGAAGTACGACGTTACGAACATACCGGCCCGCAATTTAAGCGAGTGACAAAAGTTTGGTACAACTCGTTACTCGCGCCTTATGTTCTCTGTACCGAAACAATGCGTTACAGCTTGCCGAGCACGGAACAGCCGGAAGAAAAGCTGCTCGGTTATACAAAAACGCAGGTTGTGTATCCTCCGTCAACAACGCTAAGGGGCACGATGATGGGAATTTACCAAGTGAAAACCATCAGGCGAAACACGGAAGGCTGGTCGGAAACCGTTGCGAACCATTCTCTGAAAATTCCCGGTACTCTGAAACGGGAGCAGACTTACGAATACGATATTAACAATAATCTTACGCAGATTGTTACGACCACGACGTTAAGTACGTCAGTTGTTCAATTGACAAAGGAACCGAAAGTTACTTTGCTAAAAAACGGCGGAAACCGCTCTAAAAACCAGAAATAGACATTGTTAGCCGCCGAGCCCTGCCCGGCGTTTTTTTTGTTTTTGTTTTTTTATTCTAAACCCGAACGGTCTTTACGTTCATTGTGGAAAGGTCGACAACTGCGACTGACGGTGACGGAGAGCGGTGAATAGCGCCGGGATTTAACACAAGAGTTTCGCCGACTAACCTGAGTTCGGGAACATGTGTGTGACCGTAACAAAGCAGGTCCCAAGTACCGTTTTCGGTTTCAGATTCGAAGCGGAATAAATCGTGGCCGTGCAAAAAAGCGATTTTCTTGCCATTCATTTCCACTTTACCAAACCAATTATGACAAATATGATTTTTGTTTTGAATAGCACGGCGAAGCGATTCGGTGCAAGGATCACAATTTCCGAACACGAATTCGGTTGGTATATCATCAAAAAGTTGCACAATATCAACGGTTCCGATGTCACCGCAGTGCAAAATTCTCGACACGCCGTGTTCTCGAAATAAATCGAGAGCACGACTTGTCAGTTTCACGTTTCCGTGTGTGTCGCTGATAATGCCAAGTATCTGCATGTTTAAGCTTTTTCCCATTCCTGGCGTAGAAATTCCATTGATTTTGGTATTTCTTCGTTTGAATCGGTACCGCCTTTGCATCCGCATTCGTAGCTGATAAATTTATCGTATCCGATATATTTCAGGCCGCGGAAACCTTCGGTAAAGCTGTGTTCTTCCTGACCCGGCAATGTACGAGTCGGGCCGTTGCCGAGGTGTACGTGTTGTAACAGGTCGCCAGCGGAAATGAACGCTCCCATGTCGTTTGCTTCTTCGTGAAACATGTGATAGAAGTCACCCATAACGGTTATTCCGTCACATCCAGCACGGGCGTTGCATTCCTGAGCGATTCTGGCACCGTCTCCGACTTGGCGTAAAAAGAACGCTTCGTTTCTGCGGAGCGGTTCGAGAATGACTTTTGAGCCACATTCGCAAGCGAATTTCGCTACTTCAGGGAGGAAATCGAGTAGAAGAGCGCGAATTTCCTGATTCGTTAATTGTGTTTGGCCGTTAAAAGCCGGGACGTAAATAACGCCGGTTCCGCCAATTTTGCCGCACCCTTCGAGTTGACGTTTAAGTTGGTCAATTCCCGGCTGCCGTTTTTCGGTAACTTCGGAACAAAGATCACCGCCGCAGGAGCCGAAGCAGAAAGCACTGACGAGCAGACCGGCGTCTTCGACTTTTTTCTTCCAGTCGGCAACGTTGTTTCCGATACCGCCGAGTTCAACGGCTTCGAAACCCCAGCCTTTCATTTTTTTAAGTTTTTCTTCGTCGTTTTTTCCCGGAATCGGACCGAGTTGGCTTGAGAAACGGAGTTTCGCTTTTGCACGCTGATCCCCCGGTTTATAATACTTGCCAGCAAATTCTGCCGCTTGTAAGTTGGAAGTTGATGTACCGGAAAGCAAACCCAAACCTGCGCCCATAACAGCGCCGGTTTTCAAAAAATCACGTCTTTGCATATCTTTCTCCTTTGGTCGAGTAAAAGTTGGTAATATCACAGATGTCCGTACTATACCATATTACCAACGGGTTTTAAATACGTTGCCGACCAAAGTTAAATGTTTACCACTGTATCCAGCTCCGCCAGTTTGTATTTAAGAGCCGGGAGTGAATCGCAGCGGAACTTCCGGGTAGTTCTCAGTTTTTGTTTTACGGGCTGGAATATTCCTCGGCTTTGTACAACAAAACGGTTTCGCCTTTCACCGGTTCGTTTACTGTCAGCCGTAAATCATGAATATCTGCGGATAATGCACATAGAATAGACGCTGATTCGCCTGGTTTCAGTGTAATCAAAAAAGGTTTGTTATTCTCATCTTTGTAGTCGAATATATAACATATTGATTCTTCTGTTGCGCTGTTTGTGGTATGTAGAAAATTTGGTTTAAGCCCTACGATTATTGTTTCATCAGAACCGTTTTCAAATATTTGTAACCTGCCATTACACAGGTCAACCATGTCTTGATCCTGTACTTGTTCCGCAATGGCATCATAACCTTTCTCTATTAGTTCCTCCGAATATGGTGAAGTAACGGATGCAAAGTATATTCTCTGAGGATTTGAAATTTTACGTAGCTGTTTCAATAAGTCCTTAATTTTTTCGTGAACGGACCTTTTTTGCCTGATGGCCAGTGTAGAAGATTTAAATATTATGCTCCCTCTAGTTTCGTCTCTAATTCGTGACTGATCGTCTTGCCAAGCATCGGCGGAACCGCAAACAGCTTTTATTAAAGTGATAAGGGATTCCGGCTCCGGTCTTTGGAACGAATTTTTCTTATCACTATCTTGTTTTGAAATATAAGTTAGTTTGCTTTCTGCCGGTGTAACTAAATCCGAAACCTTATATGATTCCCATATCATTAAATCACGATTTTTAAATATTTTCAAGAGCCGTTCCCGTATATCCATGTTTTGCTTGGCGTCATCCATGAGTTTACGGGCTTCTTCGAGTTGAGCATCGGTTGCGAGACCTTGTGCGTGCATCTTTAAAACCGCATTGTAATACTCATTGCACACGTTGTATTTCTCATGTAACACTTCTAGCTGCCCAGCATGAAATTCTTCTGGCGTCAGTTTGTTACCGACATCTTCGTCTTCCGGCCTCGTCAAACTTAACGGGTTGCGGCTGATTTTTATGTTGTGTTCAGAATCCGGCTGGGACAATTTGACGACACGTTTTTTCAGAACAATAACCATTTCGATATCTTCTTCGTTTCCCTTAAGTCTAAAGTTTTCGAGCTTGTACTGCGGGGTGTCATCATCAGTGTCGTCAGGAAACTTGCCGGTGCCATACTCTTTCGCGTAAATGTCGTAAGTCTTTGCACCGGCAGGTAATGTGTACTCGAATTCACCATTTTGCTTGCTCTTGTCGTTATTGTTTAATTGGCGGAACGCAAATTTATCCGGCGTTGAACCCAATTCGCGTTCATGTATCATAATGTGGTAATTATTCACCGGCTCGCCACTTTGGTTGACTACCCGTCCATGAAGTTTGATACCTTTGTCAACGACAAAATGTACATACGGCTCGCCATCTTTGTCTTCACTCAACGGAAATATATTATACGCCGCTGGTGCC
>JBOFQC010000782.1:0-4834 GCA_051660725.1 Thermoguttaceae bacterium | reverse complement strand
GGATTCACAACCAGCGTATTACCGGAAGCGATCATGTTCACAGCATTGTTCGCAATTGTCGGCAGTGAGTGCGTAACCGGTGTCACAGCTCCAATGACACCAAACGGCGCGAATTCAATCACTGTCAAGCCGTGGTCGCCACTAAATACTTCACTTTTAAGAAACTCAACTCCCGGTGCGTTGTAACCGACGTTTCGCAGCTTGTCGATTTTGTGCGGCAAACGACCGATTTTCGTTTCGTTCATCTCCATTGTGCCCAACTCAACAGACTGATCGATCACGATTTTTCGGATTATCGAAAGAATTTTTTTTCTGTCCGCAATTGTACGTTTTGAAAGCTGCTCATACGCATCTTTAGCAGCAGCAACCGCTTCGTTCGCATCTGTGAAAAGCCCAAACCGTCCTGCATACCCCGGTGACGCCATGAAACCGGGCCGGGTAATTCGTGTTAAAACCTCTTCGACGACATTTCTGACAATTGTTTCGTTTATAGTGGTCATTGTTATATTTGAGGCAGAAAGTATTGTTTGTTTTACGCTCCGTTAATCATTTGTCGACTCGAAATTAAACTTCGATTCTTGTTTTGCCGAGCTGTACGGAATCAACGGTTCCGATAATCACGGCGTCAACCGGGAGCGATTTGGTTTCCGGCGTCATCCTTGCGCTGGAACCTTGCACGACCATTACCATATCACCTTCTCCGGAACCAACGGTGTCAACCGCAATAAGCGTTCGGTTGGTTGACACCAACTGAGTTCGGGTTTCCGGATCAATACGGAACGGTTCGATCACAAGCAGTTTCTGGCCGATCATTGAATCGACTTTCTGCGTTGAAATCATGGAACCAACAACTTTTGCGATGAACATTTGGAGAATAATTGTTTGTCGTTCAGCTATACAGAGGCTTTCGCCTGACGGGCGACAATAAGTTCTTCGTTTGTGGGTACGACCCAGATTTGCACACGGCTTCCAGCGGCGTGAATCGGGGTTTCCGTCGCTTTTACTTCCGAGTTTTTCTTGGCGTCAATTTCTATTCCAAGCTGCGTAAGGTTGGCGCAAACTCTTTCACGAATACGAGATTGGTATTCGCCGATTCCGCCGGTGAAAACAAGCACATCTGCACCACCCAGTTCGACCAGATACGCACCGAGGTATTTCCTTATATCACCGACAAGCACTTCAACGGCAAGTTTTGCCCTTTCATTTCCTGCGTCTGCGGCTTCCATTACATCCCGCAAGTCTCCGCTGACACCACTGAGACCGAGTAGTCCGCATTTTGTCGCAAGGTTTTTTAGCAGCTCTTCCTGTGTCATGTCGAGCTTTTTCATAAGAAGCGGTATCATGAACGGATCAAAATCACCGACGCGATTATTATGAAAAAGACCGGTTTGAGCACTTGTGCCCATACTTGCTGCCACACTCTTACCGCCGTTAATCGCACAAATCGAACTTGAACCGCCCAAGTGCATTGAAATGATTCGCAAATCTTTTCGGCCTAGAATTTCAGCCGTTCGCTCCGCTATGTAACGGTGTGACGCCCCGTGAAATCCGTACCGGACAACGGCGTAGTTTTCCGCCCATTCAAGCGGCACCCCGTAATAACGGTTCCGTGCCGGAATCGTCTGGTGAAATCCAGTCTCAAACGCCGCAATCAACGGAATGTCTGGCAGCCGTTCGCTTAATATCCGCATGGCTCGCACATAAGGCGGATTATGTGCCGGCATGATATCATTCAGTTCTTCCATTGCGTTCAGTAGTTCAGCGTTAACACGCTGGACTCCGGTAAAGCCGAGTGCGTGAACCGCTTTGAAACCAATAGCGGCAACTTCACTTGCGTCTTCGAGACAGCCGTACTCCTTATCTGTCAACTGTGCGAGACACTCACGAACGGCTACCGCATGGTCCGGCACCGGAACTTCTGACACCTTTTTGACGCCACCAATTTCCACTTGGCACGGACTGACCGGTTCGCCAATCCGTTCCACGCGGCCACGCGCAAGCACCGACTCGTTCGTCATGTCGAACAGACTGTACTTGAAACTGGTAGAACCGAGATTTGCTACTAGGATTTTCATTTTAGCTCAAAAATGCGGCAACAAGTCCGTCAGCGGGACGTGGAATAATGTGCGAAGCGACGAGTTCGCCAACTTGCGAAGCGGCAGTGGCACCAGCTTCAACGGCTGCGCGAACACTTCCGACGTCGCCACGAACAACTGTCGTAACCAGGCCGCCGCCAATTTGAATCCGTTTGACAATTGCGACGTTTGCCGCTTTCGACATTGCATCGGTCGCTTCAACTAAGGGGACCAAACCTTTTGTTTCAACTAATCCAATTGCGTCTTGCATGTTCATAATATTAAGGTAATAGTTTAAGGTGAATAGGTGAGCAGGGGACCCGCCGTCTAGGTGAACAGGTGAGCAGGTGATTCGAAATTATCACCTATCACTTATCATCTATAACTTGTTATTTAGTCTGCGGATTTTGTGTTTTTACCGGCACTGACTGGCGGCGGCAGGATTTTTCCGATGTCTTCGTGCGGACGTGGAATAACCTGAACACTAACAACTTCGCCAATTCGGCCAGCTGCAGTAGCACCTGCGTCCGTTGCCGCTTTGACAGCCGCGACGTCACCGGTAATAAATACGCTAGCCAAACCACTTCCGACCTTGTCCCAGCCCATAAACTGAACGTTAGCCGCTTTCATCATTGCGTCGGTTGCTTCCATCAGGGTTACGAAGCCCTTTACTTCCAGCATTCCGAGTGCTTCCATTGTCTTTGCCATTTTTATTTAGGTGTTAGAGTTTATAGGAATTTTATTTTAATAGTTCACTATGCTACCAAGATTACATTTTCGAGGTTGAAACGCAGATCCAGAATCAGCGGTTAAACATAATCGACAAATTAAATTTGGCTGTTTTGTACTTGCTTATCGTGAAAGTTCTACTTTTTCTGCATGTTCCAAATCACATGCGTTGCCTTCGTCGGTGTCGAGATGAACTTCAAGTTTGATACCACTCCCGACACGGACGAGAATATTGTCAAAAACAGTGGTGCACCCACCGGATACTTTTAATTTCATGCGTTCCTTGTCCTTAACACCGTAAAACGCAGCGTCTGCAGGACCCATGTGTACGTGCCTTTCGGCCCGAATTACGCCTTGCTTCAATTCGACAACCCCTTTTGGACCGACCAAAACACAACCGGGCGAACCAGCTATTTTGCCACTTTCACGAACCGGCGGGTCAATCCCCAACGAAATTGCATCAGTAAAAGCAAGTTCAACCTGCGTTTCAGGACGTGTCGGACCAAGAATCCGTACCGTTGGAAGCATCCGTTTACGAGGCCCGACTACCATTACGGTTTCTTCAGCAGCGAAAAATCCGTCTTGGTATAAATCTTTCATTTTCGTCAACTGCGCTCCCTTTCCGAAAAGCACTTCAACGTGTTCTTGCGAAAGGTGAACGTGCCTAGCCGAAATGCTCACAACCAATTCCGGCTTTAATTCCACTTCTTTGTGCGCAGTGTCCGTTCCAACACGACCACCGAGCCTGTTTATTACTATCTCGCGGACAATTTTTTCAATAAAACCGCGATCTATATTGCCTCCAAGCTGTACCATGAGAGGTTTAATGCTATTAGATTACTAATGTTTTGCTTCTTTTACGGATTTCTTCCGTGAAATTTGAAGACCACGTAACCGTTTAATCGAAAGATTTCAAGTAAAGATTGAGCTTTTTAAAGAAAAATATTAAACATTAAGAATTGCGATCTCCGCCGGCGGATATGAACGGCGTTTTTTTGGAGATATTTCAACCGAAAGCGAGTCGAAATCGAACCGGCTATCCGCTTCAATTGCTATAATCGAACCTTCCGGCGCGGTTTTAACGAGATTTTCGATCATCTCGACCATTTCTGATTCTTTCGAAACAAAGAGTTCATACGGAGGACTGACAAAAACCAGCCACGGACCTTGCTGCTGAAAGTTTTCTCTCGTTTTGGCCCAATAAAAAGCGTCAGTTGTGATAAGCTGGCACTTCTCTGCAAGGTCGAGCGATTCAATATTCAACCGCAAATTCTTCGCAGTCGGCAAATGCAACTCAATCATTGTAGAAAAAACGGCACCGCGACTTATCGCTTCAATTGCAAGTGCTCCAGTTCCGGCAAAAAGATCAATTACGTGTTTGCCACGTATATTCGGACCGATAAGATTAAAAAGTGCTTCACGAACCCGATCTTTCATCGGTCTTACGCGATTGTCGCCTGAGTACGCAAGTTTACTGCCGCGTAAGGTTCCACCAATGATCCGCAAACCGAGTGGCGTTTTTTCACCCGGTTCGCTTCCGACATTTCTTCGGGGTTTCATTATACAGGGGACGGTTTAAATATGCCGTCTGTAATGCAGTAAGCCTTGCAACGAAAGGCGTTTTTTCGAGGCCGAAGGCTTACGCCAATACCGGCTTCGGTATGTGGATTTCTATTCGAGTTCCCAATCTTTAATAACGCCTTCAGCTCCAATTGTCATTTTTCTGAGTTGGGCTGCGACCTTTTCCTTACCGGCTGTGTCCAGTTTCGGGAGCTTGGTTTTGAGGTGTGCATATTTTTCACGGCGTTTGCGACGTCGACGAATCTCTTTCTTTCTTTCGCTGATCGACATTTGGGTTAGTTCTCCTGCAAAATAGGGGTATCCATAATTTTTTAGACAAAAAGCGAATTTTACCTGACAACTCCGCCAAGTCAAGCCCCGCTCCGCGAGGATTGCCTAACAAGTTTTTGAAATTGACCTAAACAAAATTTTGTACATTTTCCTGACCCGTAGGGTCGCACCAACAATAG